>JBAXET010000198.1:0-5283 GCA_037140275.1 Ferruginibacter sp.
GGACCCGAACCAGTGTCCGCCTTATGGCGGATATGAGCCCATTGAGATACTGTTGTTATACTTCAAAGCGTTGCAATTAAGCGTATGACTTTGCAGCCAAATAATATAAGAACTAATAGCTTTTTCAATCTTATAACTGGACCCGAACCAGTGTCCGCCTTATGGCGGATATGAGCCCATTGAGATACTGTTGCTCTACTTCAAAGTGTTGCAATTAAGCTTATGACTTTGCAGCCAAATAATAAGTTTCATTTGTACATTTGAACATGCAAAAAAAATATCTCCTATCACTTGTATGTATTGTCCTGACTGCATTTACACCGGGCTGCAAAAAGAAAATTAAAGTGCAGGAAGATCAGGTTTACAGCCGTCATTTACAAAGACAGGTAAAGCTATCCATCCTTTCCACCCCTATTCCGGATGATAAAAGAACGTTGAATGTATTATTCCTGAATGATGGACAAGATCTGGAAAAATTACAGGTAAGAGAAATAATAGATAGCCTGTATAAAAAAGACCTGATTCAGCCATTAATAATTGTGGGCATAATTGCAGGCGATAAGGATAAAGAATACGGCGTTAGTGAAAAGCCGGATTATAAGGGGCGTGGTGAAAAAGCAGATAAATACGCCGCGTTTATTGATGATGAACTATACCCTTTTACTAAAAAGAAAGCAAGTGTAAGGAAGTTTAAAACAGTAGTATTGGCAGGCTGGGGAACAGGCGGATTATCTGCCTTTGATGCAGCCTGGGATCATGCAGATAAAATTGATAAAGTGGGCGTATTCTCCGGTTCATTTTTATTTACAGATAAATCGCTGGAGGACCCTTCGTACTCAGATGCAGAAAATAGAATATTACTGAATAAAATAAAATCGTCGCGTAAAAAACCTAAGCTGGAATACTGGTTTTACGGAGATGATGCTGCCGAAAATGGCCTGCGCTACAAAGACTCTGTAACCATCAACCATACCAAAGATTTAATTGCACTATTGAAAACAAAAAATCTGCCCAAGGCAAGTGAAATCAGTTATACAGAAAGTGAACTGAAAAAAAATAATTATACTGAATGGAGGCATCAGCTGCCCTCTTTTTTGGTTTGGGCTTTTGGGAAGTAGGATGGTTTATTTGTTAATTAGTTAATTAGTTAATTAGTTAATTGGTTTATTAGTTAACTGGTTAATTAGTGAGGAGCACCATAATGATGCAACTACTAATTAACCAAATAACCTTTATACTAATTAACTTTTATACCAATTAACTAATAAACCAATTAACCTTTATACTAATTAACTTTTATCCCAATTAACCAATTAACCAACTACCCTTTCTTACTCACACTACTCGCCCCGCTGGTATGATGTTCTTTAATTGAACCATCGCCCTTATAAGTGATATCGCTGGCGCCGCTGGCATTTGCAGTAAGTTCTTTATTAACTGTAATGCTGATATCTGATGCACCCGAAGCTTTGGCATCGCAATAATCAGTCACCAACTCATAGCCCTTTACATCGCTGGCGCCGGTTGATTCAATACTTATTTTTACTGCACTACCTTTTATAGTAGCGTCAGAAGCACCGCTCATTTGCATTTTGAGGTCACTCACTTTAACCGCACCTTTAAAATCGCTGGCGCCACTGCAGGTTAATGTTAGGGATGGTACTTCAATTACACCGGCCACTTGTACATCACTGGCTCCCGAAGCTGTAATGCTTTCCAGATTTTTAAAAGATACATAGGCCCGCAAATGTTTATTGCTTTTGCTCCAGCTCTTATCCCCGGCATAAAAAATGCGCAATACACCATTCAACAATTCGGTTTTTATTCCTTCAGCAGATTTACTGTCTGATGCACTTACTGCAACAGCTTCGTCATCTGACTGAGAAAGAAATAAATCAATCCCACCTGAAATTTTAATACTGGTAAAACTTCCTTTTAACTCCCTCAATTCTGCATTAGGATCGTTGACAATTTCTTTTTGAGCAAGGGTAACTAATGATGAAAAGGCTACCATTACAATCAATACTATTTTTTTCATGGCAATCATTTTTAAATTTATGCTTTTTTAACCATGCCTCCGCTGTTCACATTCATATCTTTTATAACAGCATCGCCTTTGTATCGTATACCACCACCGCTATTGGCTTTGGCATTTAATTCTTTGTTGATGGTTATTCTTACACCACCGCCACTTGATGCTTTGGCATCACAAAAATCGACCGATAAATCATATCCTTTAAATACAGCCCCGCTGCTTACTTCAATTTTTAATGATGAAGCACTGCCCGTAATATTTATCACCGAACCGCTGTTTTGATCCACACTTAAAGTGTTTGCAGCCATTTTACCGTTGAATGACGATCCGCTGGTAAATTTCATGTCCAGATCATCCAATTTTAAATTTCCCGATGTTTTTACATCAGCCCCGCCGGAAGCATGCAATTTTTCTAGTGTTTTAAATGACACCCAAGCTTTCAGTTTACGTTTTTCATTAATGGCCCAGTTAATCCCTTTAGAATCAAAATAGATCTTCAGCACCCCATTCTCTACTACCGTTTTAAAACGCTCTTTGTACTTTTCTTCCGAAGCACTTATGGCAACAGATTCTTCATTGCCCTGGGTAATGTACAGGTCTACTCCGTCCGAAACTTCAATGCCGGCAAAATGTGACGATAAGGTTCTTTTTTCAGCTTTGGCATCGGTTACAAAGGTATTCTCCTGTGCAAAACCGACTCCCAGGCTGAAGATGGTAATAAGTGAAATAATAATTTTTTTCATGACTATACTTTTTTATTTATACGAAGCACGTAAAAGATTTGTTACACAAAATGTAAAAAAAGTTAGAAACTGCCCTACCTTCGCATTTCAAAGTTCTTTTTAACCGACTGAATTTCCGGGGTGTCCTTAAGTGGACTGAGATCATACCCGATAACCTGATCAGGATAATGCCTGCGTAGGAAGAAATGACCGCCAATTCTGGCAAAAGCAAACTCTTATTGCTTCGGATTTCAGCACAAATTTTATTGAAATGAAAGTAGTATTCAGCACATTATTATGTGTTACTGTGGCCGCATCCTGGGCGCAAACGAAGAAAACATTCAACGACACCCTGTATATGCAGCCGGTAGAAGTGAATGCAGTAAGGGCAGGCGAAAATGCGCCCTTCGCAAAAACCAATCTTACTAAAAAAGAGATTGGGCAAAACAATTTGGGACAGGACCTCCCTTTTTTATTGAATCAAACTCCTTCAGTTGTAGTTAATTCCGACGCTGGTGCCGGCATTGGTTATACAGGAATCCGTATTCGTGGTACCGATGCAAGCCGTATTAACGTAACCTTAAACGGTATCCCTTATAACGATGCCGAAAGTCAGGGTACATTTTTTGTTGATCTCCCCGATTTCTCTTCCTCTGTAAACAGTATACAGGTACAAAGAGGTGTGGGCACTTCATCTAATGGCGCAGGTGCATTTGGAGCCAGTATCAATCTGGCAACCAATGAACTCAACAAAAAATTTTATGCGCAATCCAATAACAGTTTTGGCTCTTTCAACAGTTTTAAAAATAACCTGCAGTTTGGATCTGGTATTTTAGGCAATCATTTTACTATAGATGGAAGGATTAGCCGCATCAGCAGCAATGGTTATATCGACAGAGCAAAAACCAATCTGGAATCGTATTATTTAAGTACTGCTTACGTTACTGAAAAGAGTTCGCTACGACTGAATGTTTTTACGGGTAAAGAAAAAACCTATCAGGCATGGAATGGAGTGCCTGAATATTTACTGGCTACCAACAGAACTTATAATTCTGCAGGTACAGAAAAAGCAGACAGTCCTTACAACAATGAAACCGATAATTATACCCAAACCCATTACCAGCTTTTTTACAACCGAAAAATAAACTCTTACTGGAAGGGAACCATGGCTATATTTTTAACCCGAGGCAAGGGCTATTACGAACAATACAAGGCTGATAAAGAGTTGGCAGATTATGGCCTGCCCAATTATTTTGATGGCAGCAATACCATTGAAAAAACTGACTTGGCAAGAAGACTTTGGTTAGACAATTATTTTTATGGCAGTACTTTTTCTTTACAATACCATAAATATAAAACCGAATTTACTGCTGGCGGCGGATGGAATGGGTATGATGGCAAACACTATGGCGAAATTACCTGGGCAAAAGTACAGGCAGCAGTACCACACCATTACAAATGGTATACTGTAAATGCACACAAAAAAGATTTTTCGCTGTACAGTAAATTAACCCATGAACTCAGCAAAAACCTGTTTGGCTATATTGATTTGCAATACAGAAATATCAATTACAATATTGATGGCTTCAGAGATAACCCAAACCTGATTATAAAAAATAAATACAATTTCATCAACCCCAAACTGGGTATCACATACAATAAAAACAACTGGCTATTATATGCCTCATATACATTGGCACAACACGAGCCCAACCGCGATGATTTTGAGGCCGGCACTACCCAACAACCTAAGCCCGAATTACTGAATGATGTTGAACTGGGTATTGAAAGAAAGAAAACAAAATATGCATTCAGCGCCAATTTGTATTATATGAAGTACAAGGACCAGCTTGTTTTAACAGGAAAGATCAATGATGTGGGAGCCTATAGCAGAACCAATATCCCCAACAGTTACAGAGCAGGGATAGAATTACAGGGCAGTATTGTAATTGCCCAATGGATGAATGCAGCTGCCAACCTGACTTTTAGTAAAAACAAGATCAAAAATTTTACCGAATACCTGGATGATTATGATAACGGCGGGCAGAAAACCAATTTCTATGCTTCTACCAATATCGCTTTTTCACCTAATGCAGTGGCAGGTGGTAGCATCAATTTTATTCCAGTAAAAAATAGCGGCATCAGTTTAATAAGTAAATATGTGGGAAGGCAGTTTTTAGACAATACCGGAATGAAATCAAGAAGCCTTAATGCTTACTATGTACAAGATGTAAAACTGAATTATACCATAAAGGGTAAGGCGCTAAAAGCAGTTGACCTTATCTTGCAACTGAATAATGTTTTCAGTAAAAAATACGAGCCCAATGGATACAGTTTCAGTTATATCTATGGTGGTGCTTTAACTACCGAAAATTATTATTTTCCAATGGCTACATTTAATGTTATGGCCGGCGTAAACATCAATTTCTAAAACTGCACATTACTATTAATAAAAAAGCCTTTCTGAAATCTAGACTGCCCCCAAAAAGTTAGACACTTAATGGGGGCATTTTTATGAATAAAAGA
>JBAXET010000199.1:0-5274 GCA_037140275.1 Ferruginibacter sp.
ATGCCGGGGAATACAATGGGCATTCATGCCGGGGAATACAATGGGCATTCATGCCCGGGAATAGAAAACGGCATTGATGCCGGGAATAATGAAATAAATTATGAGCCAAATCGCAATAATAAAATACAATGCCGGTAATGTACAAAGTGTGCAATATGCTTTGCAGCGTTTGGGAGTGGAGTCGGTAGTAACAGATGATGAGGCTGTTATACGTAACGCATCAAAAGTGATTTTTCCGGGAGTAGGCCATGCTAATGCTGCCATGCAATATTTACGCGACAGGCAGTTGGATAAAATTATTATCTCTTTACAACAGCCTGTGCTGGGGATTTGTTTGGGATTACAATTGCTATGTAAGCATTCCGAAGAAGGGGATACCCCATGTTTGGGAGTATTTGATACCGAAGTGAAATTATTTGATGCATCGGTTTCTCATGATAAAGCGATGAAAGTACCTCAGATGGGTTGGAATAATATTTATGATTTAAAGTCGCCATTGTTTAATGAACTGCCTGCCGAATCGTTTATCTACAATGTACACAGTTATTATGCTGCTTTGTGCGATGAAACAATTGCCACTACAGATTATATTATACCCTTTAGTGCAGCACTGCAAAAAAATAATTTTTATGCGGTGCAATTTCACCCTGAAAAATCAGGGAAAATTGGCGAAACAATATTGAAAAATTTTATAAACATAAGCTGAACCTGAGTTTTCAGAAAGATACTTTAGGGAATGCAAATTGAAGGCATCGTTTAAAATTTGAAAAATATAAATTCATTGTGTTATGAATGTAAAAGATGATCAGGAAAATGTCAGTGGTAACAATCTAAGTTCCCCTTCAGGGGACAGGGGTATGACAATTATACCAGCCATCGACATCATTAACGGAAAATGTGTACGTCTTACCAAAGGCGATTATGCACAGCAAAAAATTTATAACAACAATCCGGTTGAAGTAGCTAAGCAGTTTGCTGATGCCGGTATCCGGCGCTTGCATATTGTAGATTTAGATGGTGCCAAAGCAGGTAAAATTATTAATATTAAAGTACTGGAGGATATTGCCGCTGCAACTGATCTTGAAATTGATTTTGGCGGCGGAGTAAAAAATATTACTGATGTAGGCAATATTTTTAATGCCGGAGCTGCAATGGTTACTATTGGAAGTCTTGCTGTAAAACATCCCGAAGTACTGGAAGAGTGGTTGATGGAATTTGGTGCAGAAAGATTTTTTATTGGTGCAGATGTGCTGGATGAAAAGATAAAGATCAGTGGCTGGCTCGAAGACAGCGGGGTAAATATATTTAGTTTCATCGGGCAAATGATCAGTCTGGGTACCACCAATATTTTTTGTACCGACATCTCAAAAGACGGCGTGATGCAGGGACCATCCATTGAACTCTATAAAAAAATAATGGAGCAGCATCCCGAAATTAATTTAGTGGCCAGCGGTGGTGTAAGTACAATTGAGGATGTAATAGAATTGAAGGCCATTGGCTGTAAAGGCGCCATCATTGGTAAAGCCATTTACGAAGGTTTGGTGCCCCTAAATCCCCTGAAGGGGACTTTAGAAGAGTATAAATATTTTAACTGATTATAGATATTGAACTGTATTATGAAGAATGATCCTGGAAATAATGAACTGTTGTCAAGTCCCCCTTCAGGGGGATTGAGGGGGTTAACAAAACGAATCATCCCCTGCCTCGATATCAAAGATGGCCGTACTGTAAAAGGCATCAACTTTGAGAGTATCCGCGATGCAGGAGATCCCGTGGAACTGGCAATATTGTATTCAGAACAGGGCGCAGATGAGCTGGTTTTTTTAGATATTACTGCAACAGTAGAAAAAAGAAAGACATTAGTGGAACTGGTGAAAAGAATTGCAGCCAATATCAATATTCCTTTTACTGTGGGGGGTGGCATCAGCTGTGTGGAAGACGTGAGTGCTTTATTGCAAAATGGCGCAGATAAAATTTCAGTGAATACCGCAGCATTTAAAAATCCTGCGTTGATTAAAGAATTGAGTAACGCCTTTGGCAGTCAGTGTGTGGTGCTGGCCATCGATACCAAAAAAGAGGCAGATGGCGAATGGTATGTATATTTAAATGGAGGAAGAACAAAAACAGATACCAAAACGCTTGATTGGGCGAAGCAGGCTGTGGCATTGGGCGCAGGAGAAATCTTGTTAACATCGATGAATAACGACGGCACTAAAAATGGTTTTGCACTGGATATAACAGCTACATTATCCAATATATTACCGGTACCGGTAATTGCCAGTGGCGGAGCAGGAACAATGGAACATTTTAAAACTGTTTTTGAGGAAGCGAATGCCGATGCGGCTCTGGCGGCCAGTATTTTTCATTATAAAGAAATTGGTATCCCTGAATTGAAACAATATTTAGCTCAACAAAAAATAACCATGCGTTTATGAAATGGTATATCCCTGTAATTGGTATTTGTGCTTTTGTTGCCATTTATTTGTTTGGGTACATGCGTAACCGGCAGGCCGATCGTAATGATCGCCGACGGGAACGACTGGAAGAAAAACAGGAAGAGCTGATGGAAATGCTTAAAAAAAATAATTCAACAGAAAATAATAACACCAATGACAATTGATTACAATAAATATGCTGACGGGCTGGTGCCTGCCATTATACAGGATGCGGTTACAGATAAAGTGCTGATGCTGGGGTTTATGAATGAAGCGGCTGTTTCAAAAACTCAGGAACTGCAAAAAGTGACGTTTTTTAGCAGAAGTAAAAACAGACTGTGGACTAAAGGAGAAGAGAGCGGTAATTTTTTATTGCTGAAAGAAATTAAATCAGATTGCGACAATGATACGCTGCTGATTAAGGCAATACCCCAGGGGCCAACCTGCCATACCGGTGCAGATACCTGCTGGAATGAAGTGAACCAGAACGATAATTTTTTACTGGAACTGGAACAGGTGATTGTGGATAGAAAAAATAACCGTTCAGAAAAATCATATACCAGCTCTTTATTTGATAAGGGCATTAATAAGATCGCTCAAAAAGTAGGAGAGGAAGCTGTGGAATTAGTGATAGAGTCTAAAGATGATAATAAGGATTTGTTTTTAGGCGAAGCAGCCGACCTGTTATTTCATTATCTTATTTTATTGCAGGCAAAAGATCATTCACTGAATGATGTGATTGAAGTGCTGAAAGGAAGGCACAGGAAATAAAGCGATCTATTAGCTGTAAAACGCTTCCAGCTGCCCAAAATAATTTTCGTCCCATCCATTTACAAAACCATCATATTCTTCGTTGGGTATATTGGTATGCGTGAGTTCAACTGAGCAACCCTGTTTATGCGGATGTAGCTTAATGGTAACAATTGAAGCAGGTTCCAAATCACCAAAATACCATTGTTGTTTGATGAGTTTACTTTCTTCAAAAGCAATATTCTTTCCTGTGATACTGCCTTCCCATAAAGAGAATTCACTGCCTGGTTCGGTACTCATTTCTGCCGGCTCGCCAGTCCACAATTGAATAGTGGCCGGATTAGTAAGTGCAAGATATATTTCTTCGGGCTGCGCCGGAATGATATAGTATTTTTTAAAGTCTTTCATGTTGTGTTCTTTTTAATTAAGTCCCCAGTAATTTATTTTTTTGTGCCGCATATTCTTCTGCAGTTATAGCACCTTTTTGCAGCAACTCAAATAATTTATGCAGTTCATCGGCAATCATTTGTTGTGATGGGGCAGTGGTTAAATTATTTTTTGCAATGGCCTGTGCCAGCTGCGTTGCCTGATTGCTGATCTGTATTTTTTTATACTCTTCCTGTGCATGGGTGATAGTATCTTTCAATAATTTGGGATGATGAATGAGTTGATACTTGGTTTCACCCAGTTCGGCAGCAGTTTGAATATCTACATTGCCGTATCCAAAAATTCTTCCCAATAATGGCTGATCATATTCTACATTATTGATTTTATCTAAGGGACTTTCTTTAGAGTATCGGGTAAAAAATCCGCTTTCATCCACCACACGCATATTGGTAACTGCCCATAAATTGTATTTCCAGTTGATGTATTCCACCATGGGATAAATAGCACTTACTAAAACAATGATGAATGCAACTGTATTATGCATCCATACAATTAAAGCCACTGCAAGTACCAGCCATGCAAAAAAAGAAGGTACTAGTTGTATCCAGTGTTTACGAATGATAAGCAGCAGCTGTTCATCTTTTTTTAATTGCGTTCTCATTACAAAAATATTAATAAGGTTGATAAATGTAAATTGCCATAAGTGTTAACCTATGGCAATTTACAAATTTTATTGCGGCCTTACGGCTTATATTTTACCAGATTCTTACTCTCAAACTATCTGCCTGATACATTTTATCGCCGGGCTTAATATTAAAAGTGGAATAAAATTCATCTACGTCAACAAAAGGACCGTTTACTCTGTATTTAGCCGGTGAATGCACATCGGTAAGCAAACGGTTTCGTAATTGCTCTTCTCTCTGATGTCCCAGCCACCCCAGGGCATATCCCATAAAATATCTTTGCATGGGATTTAAACCGGCAATGTTTTTATTCTCTTTGTATTGCTGCGTTTTTTTAAAGGCTTCAATGCCTAATAAGATACCTCCCAGGTCTGCAATATTTTCCCCTAATGAAGCTTTACCATTAATGTGGTATCCTTTTACAGGTTCAAAAGCATTGAACTGTGCCACCATAACATCAGCACGTTTTTTAAATGCTTCTTCATCTGTTTTTGTCCACCAGCTAACTAAGTTTCCTTTTTCATCAAATTGCCTTCCTTCATCATCAAAGCCATGTGTAATTTCATGTCCGATGGTACTTGCTCCGCCATAACCATACACCACAGCATCATCTAATTCCTCGTCCCTGTATCCGGGTACGGTAAAAATCCCTGCTGGTAACACTATTTCATTATTGCTTGGATTGTAATAAGCATTATAGGTTTGCGGATACATACCCCATTCCTCTCTGTCAACCGGTTTACCTAATTTATTGTATTCGTAATTGTGCCAGAATAATTTTGCATTCAGATAGTTTTTAGCCAGACTTTCTTTACCAATTTCCATTGCTGAAAAATCTTTCCATTTGTCTGGATATCCAACTTTACTTTTTATAGTAGCTAATTTGGTATACGCTTTTTGTTTGGTGCTGTCTCCCATCCAGGTCAGTTTGCTGATCCTTTCTTTTAAAGCAGCACGGATATCTTCCACCATATTGGTGTAGCGTTTTTTTGCTGTTTCGTTAAAAAACTCTTTTACAT
>JBAXET010000200.1:0-5223 GCA_037140275.1 Ferruginibacter sp.
GGTTAATTGTACCAATGTTTTAATGATGGCAATGATATCATCTTTAGTTAATACTTTTTTCTCGATAGGGAAATTTAAACCAAGGCGGCGGTTAATTTTATAACGGCCCACTTCGCCTAAATCGTAACGCTTATCACTGAAGAATAATTTATCAATAATACCACGGGCAGTTTCATCATCAGGAGCATCGGCACCACGCAATTGCTTGTAGATATGCTGTACTGCTTCCAGTTCACTGTTAGAAGTATCTTTATTTAATGTATTGTAGATAATGGCATAATCACCGCTTACTTCTTCTTTCTGAATAAAAACGCTTTTAACATCCATTTCCAGGATCATTGCGATATTTGATTCATCCAGCAAACTATCTCTTTCTAGTACCACTTCGTTACGCTCGATAGACACAACTTCTCCTGTATCTTCATCCACAAAATCTTCCACCCAGGTACGTAATACACGGGCAGCAAGGCGTTTGCCGATATAGTTTGCTAAAGTTTTCTTTTCAGCTTTTACTTCATCTGCCATTCCGAATAATTCCAGAATGTCTTTATCTGTTTCAAAACCTATAGAACGTAACAGGGTTGTTACAGGGAATTTTTTCTTACGATCGATGTACGCATACATCACGTTGTTGATATCTGTGGCGAACTCCATCCAGGCTCCTTTGAAAGGAATTACCCTTGCAGAGTAGATCTTTGTTCCGTTTGGATGGATAGATTGCCCAAAGAATACACCAGGAGAACGGTGTAGCTGGCTTACCACAACTCTTTCTGCACCATTGATAACAAAGGTGCCACGAGGAGTCATGTAGGGGATATTGCCCAGAAATACGTCCTGAACAATTGTCTGAAAGTCCACATGCTCTTCATCATTACAGCTCAACCTCAGTTTTGCTTTTAATGGAACCGCATAGGTCAATCCTCTTTCGATACACTCTTCAATGGTATAGCGTGGCGGATCTACAAAATAATCCAGAAATTCCAGCACAAAAATGTTACGGGTATCCGTGATTGGGAAGTTTTCCTTGAATACGCGGAACAATCCCTCGTTATTACGCTTATCAGGCGTAGTTTCTAACTGGAAAAAATCTTTAAAAGACTGAATCTGGATACCGAGCAAATCGGGGGTTTCTGCTAAATGTTCAACTTTTCCAAAATTGACGCGTTTAGCAGCGGGTGTTTTTGTTGCAGACATATTGTAATTAAGACGTTTAAGTGTGCAGAAGATTCCTTATAACCAGACAATAATAACTATAAATGCCACTATGCCTAAATTAAAGGAGGGCAAAGGTAGGGAAATATTTCCGATTTTTTCATTATGACATGCGATTTTTTGCGGCTTTGGTAGTGGATTTGTGGATAACCCCTTTTTTTTGCTTTTTTCTGTAAATTTTGCCCTGTAAAAGCAAAAGCCGGCCTGCCAAAGGCAGACCGGCTTTTAAAGCTATTTTAGAAACGCTGAAAATTAAGCAATTTCAACTTCAGCACCAGCCTCAGTTAATTTTGTTTTCAGATCTTCAGCAGTTGCTTTATCAACACCTTCTTTAATTGGTTTTGGAGCGCCGTCTACTAAATCTTTAGCTTCTTTCAAACCTAAACCGGTTAATTCTTTAACGATTTTTACAACCGCTAATTTGTTAGGACCACCGCTTTTCAGAATAACATTGAAAGATGTTTTTTCTTCAGCAGCAGCAGGACCGTCGCCACCTGCGCTAACTACAACTGCAGCAGCAGCTGGTTCAATACCGTAATCAGCTTTTAATACTTCAGCTAATTCCTGTACTTCTTTTACTGTTAAGCTTACTAATGATTCAGCTAATGCTTTTACGTCTGCCATAATGTTTAAATTTTTTCCGCCTTCATTGTTTGTGACTCCGGCGGAGGTTTTAAAAAAATTTGTTTGTTACCCTTCTTATTTTAATACCATTGGGCATTGGTATATATCTTGATCTTGCAATTAAGATTATTACTCAGCAGCTGCAGCTTCTGCAACTTCGGGCCTGTTTTGCAAAGCACCAATAACGCGTTGTATTGGAGATTGCAGTAAACCAATAATTTCGCCAATAAGCTCGTTTTTGGTTTTAATGTTGGTTAACGCTTTCAGCTGATTATCGCCAACAAAAATGTCGCCATTGATAAATGCAGCTTTCAGTACAGGCCTTTCACCTTTACTGTCCTTGCGGAAACCGCTGATGATAACAGCCGGATCTTTAGGATTTTCGCTGAACATTAATGCAGTTACTTTATGCAGAGAATCAAATACACCTGCATATTTTTCTGCATCTACACTTTCAAGTGCTTTTTTAATTAAGGTGTTTTTAGCCACCCTCATTTCTACATTTTTATCGAAGCATACGCTGCGCAGTTTTGTAATTTGTGCAACTGTTAAACTTTCGGTATCTGTAATGTAGAAGTTATTATATTGATTGAATTTCTCTTTAAGAAAATCAATCACTTCGTTTTTTTCCTGTTTTGTCATAACAAATTATTTTTATTCCCTGCCTTGAAAGACAGGGCAATTCAGATTTAGTTTTGAACAGATTTAGTGTCAATTGCAATACCCGGACTCATGGAACTTGCCATGCTAACGCCCCTTAAATAAGTACCTTTAGAAGAAGAAGGTTTTAATTTAATGATAGCATTGATTAATTCCTGACTGTTTTCAGCAATTTTTTCAGGTGCAAAACTTACACGACCAATAGAAGCGTGGATAATACCCACTTTATCTACCTTAAATGCAATTTTACCGCCTTTCAAATCATTGATTGCACCTGCTACATCATTTGTAACAGTACCGGTTTTAGGGTTTGGCATTAAGTTACGTGGACCTAATACTTTACCCAGTTTACCAATTTTAGGCATTACTGACGGTGTTGCAACAATAACGTCAATATCTGTCCAACCACCTTCAATTTTAGTGATGAATTCATCTAATCCTACAAAATCAGCGCCAGCAGCTTTTGCTTCAGCTTCTTTATCAGGAGTACATAAAACCAGAACTTTTTTAGTTTTACCAGTACCGTGAGGTAATGATACTGTTCCGCGGATGGCCTGATCAGCTTTCTTAGGATCTACTCCTAATTTAATATGCAGGTCAACAGAACTATCGAATTTGGTGGTGTTAATTTCTTTTACCAGAGTTGATGCTTCCTTAAGAGAATAAGCTTTATTAGAATCAACCTTAGTATTTGCTACTTTTCTTTTTTTCGTAATCATTTCTTACAAATTTTTAAGGTTAATTAATTTTCCCAAGGGGCTTTTCCATCAACAGTTAAACCCATACTACGTGCAGTACCGGCAATCATGCTCATCGCACTGTTTAAGGTAAAGGCGTTAAGATCAGCCATTTTATCTTTAGCAATCTCTTCTACCTGTGCCCAGGTAACTTTACCCACTTTTACACGGTTAGGTTCTTTACTTCCGCTGGTTAATTTTGCAGCGTCTAATAACTGAACTGCAGCCGGAGGAGTTTTAATGATAAAGTCGAAAGACTTATCAGCATAAACGGTGATTAATACAGGAAGAACTTTTCCTGGTTTGTCCTGAGTTCTGGCATTAAATTGCTTACAGAACTCCATGATGTTGACACCTTTAGAACCCAGAGCAGGTCCGATTGGTGGTGCCGGATTGGCTTGTCCTCCTTTACATTGGAGTTTCACATAGCCAGTGATTTCTTTTGCCATTGTTTACATTTTTGGTGATAACGTTACGCCAATAAGCGTAACTCCCAATTCAATAATATTCCTTTAAGAACTATTTTGGGACGGCGAAGGTAAATAAAAATATTGAGTTAATGGGTATTAATTTGCTTTTTTTTATTGCTAATACCCTTTACTGGCAAGAATTTTACGGGTTTCAGATAATAAAAATCCCGGCTTAAAAGCCGAGATTAAATTTAAATAGTTATTTATTACAATACCAAAATGCCTTTGGCCTGCATAACAATTTCTTTTTTAGGTTCTTTTATTGCTTCAATTTCTTCCTTGCTTTTCCCTGCATCTTCAGCGTAATGTTTTTGCATTTCAACAGTAGTTACTTTTACCTCTGCAATACCATCTGCTACAATAGTTTTGCCATTAAGGGCCAATGGCACTGTAAACGAATGGTCTTTCATTTTGATCAGCATAGGTCCGTTGGCGGTTTCCATCCTGATCCAGCAACCTTCTGCTTTACACACTTCCACCACTTTCCCTTTTACTTTTACATCAGCAGTAGTTTTATCAGCCAATAGAGTATTTAATTCATTGGCAGCAACAGCACCTTCAGCATTGGTGGTATTGCCAAAATTCATTCCTTTTTTTGCAGGCCCCTTTGGAGGCTGTGCCATAAGTGAAACAGTTGTAAACAAAACTGTAATCAATAATACAATCTTTTTCATACGTTTAGTTTTAACATTAAAAAAGCCACTTTAAAAGTGGCTTAGTAAATTTAGGAAATTTTTTCTACTTGCATGTAGCTTAATTCCACCGGGGTGGCCCGTCCAAATATTTTTACCTGAACCTTTAGTTTCTTTTTTTCATCATTCACTTCCTCTATTACTCCGTTAAAGTCGTTGAAAGGCCCGTCAATAATTTTAACTGTTTCGCCAATAATGAATGGTTCGCTCATTGTTACTCCACCCACATCGCTCATTTCATCAACCTTACCCAGCATTTTATTTACTTCTGCCTTACGCAAAGAGATAATATTTCCTTTTGACCCTTTTCCATCAGTTAAAAAGTGCATCACATTACTCACATTACTCATGGTCTGAATCATATCATCATGCAGTTTACCATCAGCAACTTCAATCATGATATAACCAGGATAGAAATTTCTTTCTCTCATTACCTTTTTACCATTGGCAACTTTGTAAACTTTTTCAACCGGTAAAAAAATCTGTTTTACAATATTGCTCCAACCATTCCGTACAATATCCTTGTCGAGGTATTCTTTAACCTTACGTTCTTTTCCACTAACCACACGGAGCACATACCACTTGCTCTCTTTTTCAGGCTTTTCAATTTTTTCAACAATAGGGGTTGTCTCTTCCATTATGATTGCTTAAATAAAGAGTAAATAAATTTCAGTGAATTATTAGCGGCCAGATCCATTATCCAAACCATAAAAGTAATCACTAAAGTAGCCCCTAAAACAATCATTGTAGATTGCTGTAACTGATCCCATGTGGGCCAGGTTACTTTTTGCACTAATTCCTGATAGGAATCTTTGATGTATGCTGTTA
>JBAXET010000201.1:0-5192 GCA_037140275.1 Ferruginibacter sp.
ACTTTTTTCCCACCCTTTTTTAAAAGCGGATTGCAAAGGTAAGGTCACAAGGGGTGAATACAAAATAATTTAAACAAATAGTTGTTAACAATCTTCACGAAAAATAAGGGAAATCTAAGGGAACTAATTACCACATTGCATTACAGCAGATTGCTGCAGTTAAAAAAAACATTCATTTTCCTTTATTTCAGTTGGGAATAGTTGAAATATTCTAATCACTGATGATTTATTAACTTAAAAAACACCATTTTTAAGTCTTATTTAAAAAAACGGGAAATTAACTTTCTGTAGAAACAATCCTTGCGGAGGAACAGAAAAATCAGCTTTAGTGCAATCTTTGGAATTGATAATACTGATGAATTGTTCTATTGAAGTTTTATTTCTGCCCACCCTAAGCATTGTACCTACTAACCCACGTACCATCCCCCTCAGAAACCGATTACTGCTCACATGATAACTAAATCCATTACTTTCCAGTTTCCATTCACTATGTGCGATGGTACATAAAGTTGTTTTGGTTTGCGTATTCCGTTTTGAAAATGCGGCAAAATCTTTATGATTGAATAATTCGGCTGCAGCAGCCTGCAACATATCCAGATTAAGCTCGTAAGGATAAAAATATGCCCTGTCTGCAAGAAAAGGATCTTTTTGCTGATAAATGTAGTAAGTATACTGCCTGGACAATGCATCAAAACGGCAATGCGCATCCGGTGCTACTGGGAATATTTTTTTAATGACGATATCGTCAGGCAGTATTGCATTAAGATGATATGCCCCGTCTTCTATTACTGCATCACTGTCAAAATGAAAGAAATTCTGATTGCTATGCACACCTGCATCTGTACGGGAAGAGCCTGTTAAACTATATTCTTGTTTATAGAAAATTTTTAATGCCTTTTCTATCTCTGCCTGTACAGAGTTAGCATTTTGCTGTATCTGAAATCCTGAATACTTTGTTCCCTTATAAGCGACCTCTATAAAATACCGTGGCATATTGTGGCTATAAACTTTCTTAAATGTGGTTAATGGCGTATCATCACCTTAAACCTTTCTATATAATACGCTTCTTTCAATTGCACCTGAAGAGCACTGAAATTATAAGAATCAGAAACAAAGGGATAGGAAAGATCGAAGAATTTATACTTCCACTCATCAGTTAAAAACAACACGCTTAAATTTTTTATCTGGTCTGTGGTAAAACATCTTGTTTTTAATACTTTTTTTGCCGCAGCAAGCATCTCATCATCGTTATCTTCTGCAGCCATTTTTTTACGCAGCTTCAAAAAATCATCCTCTGTTGCAAAGTTTTTACAATCAGAATTTGCCATCATCGGTTTGGAAACTACATCTTTAGGTTTCTCTTGTATTACAACTGTGTCTGTCTTATTATCGCCGATAACAAAAGGAGGCTGACTGACTGCAGTATCTGTTTTGGCATTAGGATTTGGAAGTATGATATCAATAAACTTAGGTGCAGTAGCTTCATCTTTTTCCATTGGTTTAATTAGCGGCTTTTGTTCCGGCGCTATTTCTTTTACAGTATCCGGCATTTCTATTGCAGCTTTTTCTTTTGCTATAAAAATTCTTATGGTGTCAGCTTTTCCATCGGTAATATCTGCATACATCAGCTCTATTCCTTCTGGATTATCTGTACTTAATAATTTGTTCACCTGGGAAACTGTCTTTACTGTCGGCTCCTGTTTTATTTCTGTTTTAGTTACCGGCTGATCAGACTTATCTGCTGCAGTTTTTACTTCCTCTTTTTTTTCTGTCTGCGTAATATTGTTGTTTTGTTTTGAAAGCGAATCCGGTTGTTCACTCTTTATAGTTTCCAGTATCATTACTGTATCCTGTTTTACAGGTTCAGCAATAACCACATCCAGCTTTACCACCGAAACAGAATCAAAACGTAATTCAGGCTGAGCAGCCACCAAAGAATCTTTTATAGTGGTAAGTGTATCTGCTGTAGCGGACTGTTTAACTTCAATTACCGGCTCTGCTTTTTCTTCTTCTTTTATAGCAATTGAAGGATCCTTTACAACATTAGATAAGGTAGTGGCAAAATCATCTGATTTAACAGGTATTTCAGCAACTGTAGTTTCCTGAATCTTATGGGAGGCTATCACTACTTCCATCGTTTGCAAATTAAAAAGGCCCCAACCTTTATCGCCAAAATTTTTCAATACATAGCCGGCATCATCCTTTTTTACAATACAGTTGAGTAGCTGCTCGGGCCATTCATTTTTGGGAAATCCAATTTTAAAAGCATATTCGCCTTCTTCCAGTTTTGGAATAATGAGATATCCTGAGGCCGTTGAACTCAGCAGTTTTTTATCCAGCTTTACATAAAAAGGCTGTCTGTTTTCAGTTTGCAGATATATAAAATGAATTTGCTGTGCCATTATACCTGAAACAAAAAATATCAGGCAAAACAACAAAATGCACTTCCTTTTAAAAATCGTATTCATCAGTAAATTGAGTTATTATATTTAACCACTTGCCAGTATAACCCATTTATAAATAGCATTAATTGTGGCAAAACATGGGTTTATTGTCCGGCATCAAAATTAGTTATTAATACCATGTTTTTACCATTTATATAAAATTTGACTTTTTATTATATCAACCGGACTTAATTTTACCCCCTAAATTATAAATATGAAGAAAATTGTTTTTTTTATTGGATGTATGGCAACTGCAGTTTCAATGCTGGGGCAGCAAACTATAACTGTGAATGCCGATGCAACTCAACCCGATACCGCTTGGAAAAAAATATACAGGGCAACAGCCACTAAAATCAATGATTTGGTACATACCAAACTGGATGTGCGATTTGATTATGATAAAGCATGGATGTATGGCAAAGAGTGGCTGACTGTAAAGCCTCATTTTTATGCAACAGATTCTTTAACCCTTGATGCCAAAGGGATGGAGATAAAAGAAGTGGCAATAATGAAAGGCAATACTAAAGCGGCATTACAATACAGTTATGATGGCTGGCAGCTCAATATCAAACTGGATAAAAGTTATAAAGGAGGAGAACAATACACTATCTACATTGATTACACGAGCAAACCAAATGAAGTAAAAGTAAAAGGCAGTGCAGCTATCAGCAATGCAAAAGGCTTATACTTTATAAATCCAAAAGGCGAAGACAAAGAAAGTCCGGTTCAGATATGGACACAGGGAGAAACCGAGGCCAACAGTGTATGGATGCCAACGATTGATAAGCCCAATCAAAAAACCACTGATGAAATTTACATGACTGTTCCTGCAAAATATGTGACCCTGAGTAACGGTTTATTGATCAGCCAGAAGAAAAATGCTGATGGCACCAGAACAGATTACTGGAAAATGGATCTTCCTCATTCACCCTATTTATTTTTTATGGGTGTGGGCGACTATGCCATTATTAAAGACAAATACAAAGGAAAAGAAGTAAGTTATTATGTAGAAAAAGACCAGGCACCCTATGCAAGAGGAGTGTTTGGATTAACACCTGAGATGATGCAATTCTTTTCGGAAAAATTGGGTATTGAATATCCATGGCAAAAATACAATCAGATTGTAGGAAGAGAATATGTGAGCGGTGCAATGGAAAACACCACAGCCACACTGCATCAGGAAAGTGCCTATCAAAATGCTCGAGAACTGGTGGATGGCAACAGCTGGGAAACAACTATAGCACATGAATTATTTCACCAATGGTTTGGTGATCTGGTTACCGCTGAAAGCTGGAGCAATATCACCGTAAATGAATCGATGGCAGATTACAGTGAAACATTGTGGATGGAATATAAATATGGAAAAGATGCAGGCGATGAAGAAAATTATAAAGGATTAAGACCATATTTATCAAACCCCAATGAAGCCAAAAAGGATCTGGTAAGATTTAAATATAATGATAAAGAAGATGTATTTGATTTGGTGAGTTACCAAAAAGGGGGCCGTGTACTGCATATGCTGCGGAATTACCTGGGAGATGATGCTTTTTTTAAATCATTAAACAATTATCTGGTTACTAATAAATTTAAAAATGGCGAATCAGATCAAATGCGATTGGCATTTGAAGAAGTTACCGGACAAGATTTAAACTGGTACTGGAACCAATGGTATTTTGGCAGCGGTCATCCTAAATTAAAGATTGATTACACTTATGATGATGCCAATGGTACTGCATCAGTAATTATTGAACAAACACAAAGCAGCGGTAAAATCTTCAGACTGCCGATTGCGATTGATGTATATAACGGAGCAACAAAAAAACGTTATAGTGTTTGGGCAGAAAACAAGGTGGATACATTTACCTTTAATTATACACAACGCCCCGATTTGATAAATGTGGACGGAGATAAAATATTGTTGTGTGAAAAAACAGATAATAAGACTGCAGCAAATTTTATTCATCAAATAAAATATGCGCCTTTATATCTTGACAGAAAAGAAGCCCTGGATTATTTTGCTAAAAAAGGAATGCAGGAAATGACTGCGGGATTGAAAGATAAATATGCACCTTTAAGAACCTACACTATTGATAAACTTGCATCAGGCAAATTTGCAAAAAATACTGATATCATTAAAACAATAGAAGAAATTGCCGCAAGTGAAACTGATAAAAAAACAAAAGCTGCAGCACTTAATTTTTTAATTCAAACTACAGCCACTAAATATCTGGCACTTTTTAAAGCCAATATAAATGACTCTTCTTATAGTGTTGCAGGAGCAGCTTTAAGCGGACTGGCAGAGTTGGAGCCGGACAATGCATATGCTTTAGCCAAAAAATACAGTACCGATGCAAAAGGCGATTTGGGTGATGTGGTGGATGAACTGATTATGACTTATGGCACTGAATCAGACTTTGATTTTATTGCCACCCGTTTTGATAAAGCTCCTTTAGGTCAGGGTAAGTTTCAGTCGCTGGGTGGATTTTGTGAGTATTTAGCTAAAATGAATACTATTGCCAATGTAAAAAAAGGAATAGATATGGTGATCAAATTCCGCAACTCTATTCCAGAAAGTTTCAGGGGATTTGTTGAGGGTATGATTAAATCATCTTTAGATAAAATTGCAAAAGCAAAGGGTAAGGAAATAGAAGTGTATATTTCAAATGGATTGAAATAAATGAATCATCTAAGCTTAATAAAAAATGCCCCATGTATAGACTGCCCCCAAAAAGTTAGACACTTAATGGG
>JBAXET010000202.1:0-5184 GCA_037140275.1 Ferruginibacter sp.
ATTTTCTTCTGTATTAAATGATACCGGACTTAAACCAAAATTTACAGTATTGAGTAAATAAATCTGTTTGTTGTTATCAATAATAAAACAAGCATCATTAATCTTAAAAATCGCATTGATATTTTGCCCGGAAACCGGCTCTGGTTTTTTTAAACTGAGCGAATACCGGTAGATCGTATTTTCAAACAGAATTAAACAGGAAGTATCACTTAAGCAAATGATCTTTTCAAAAGGAGCGGGAAAAACCGGAGGTAATTTTATGCGGGAGGCAAAAAAACTATCTGAAACCGAAATGAAATGATAATTAATAAAAGAGCTGTTGAGCCAGGCGGGCTTATATAATTCAGGTTTGTTTTTTTTGATGCCAAAAATATTACCACTTCCATCAGAGATGAAAATATTTCCTGCATTATTCTTTACTGCATAGATGGCTTTTTCGGGTGCCATGGGAGATATCTTCTCTTTGTTGTATGATTTAAAATCCACCCCATTAAATCTAACCAGTCCGCCTTCGGTGATGATCCATAAAAAATTGGTTTGTTCATCCAGTTGTATGCCTCTGATTAAATTAGACGGGAGTCCGTTTTCGGTGGTGTATTGCTGAATTTGCGTATTGCTTACTTCCCGCTGTGCATCAGCGGCAGTTAAAAGCATACAACAAAATAGGGCTAACAAGGTAGTTCGCATACTTGGAATTTTGGCGGGCAATGAGGCAGCGGTGTTTTACCCGGCTACAAGCTAAATAATAGATTCGATTTTGCAAAAAAAATACTCGCAGCCGGCTTTGTATAATAGCAGGAGAAAATTGGGTGGCACCTAATAATTTACACTGTATAAAGTAGCCAGTTCCATCAGTTCTTTAATATTACCCGCATTTGTTTTTTCAAAAATGCGGGTCTTCATGGTAGAAATGGTATTCATTTTTAAATTCAGTGTATCGGCAATTTGTTTGGTGCCAATACCTTTTAAAACATAGTGTAATATTTCAAGTTCTCTTGGTGCCAGCGTTGAAAAGGGATTGTCTTTTACAGCAGTCTGCCTTTTTTGTAGGGGGGCATCATTGTTAATGAAATGATGCAGCATTTCAATGATATCTTCCTCACCTACAGTTTTAGACAAATAATAATTAATGCCGTATTGTTTTAATGCTTCGCCATATACTTCAACAGGCTGCATCGAAAAAATCATAATCTTTAAATCGGGATATACCTTCTTGATATTGGGTATAACTTCTAGTGTACTGCCGTCGCTTAATATGATATCGAGTACCAGATGAGTATATTTTTTCTTCACCAGTTCATTCATCAGGCCATTGCAGGAGCTTACTTCATTAATAGAAGAATGGCCCAGGTTAAGCTGGATATATAATTTAAGACCATTCCTGATGATGCTGTGGTCGTCTGCTAATAATATACTGGGTTCCATATAGCGTTATAGTTTTACCTT
Source organism: Ferruginibacter sp. (assembly GCA_037140275.1). Lineage (GTDB taxonomy): Bacteria > Bacteroidota > Bacteroidia > Chitinophagales > Chitinophagaceae > Ferruginibacter. Next base: position 1,447 of record JBAXET010000202.1, read on the forward strand.
ACAATGGTAACAGTTCCTTTTTCAAATTTATCAGAAGCAAATTTAATCACATACACATAAGTGTCATTAGGCTGCTGTTTCCCTCTATAGGATCCGTTCCATGGTTTTGAAATATAATTTTTAGTTTCATAAATGATCTCTCCGTAACGGTTAAAAACGGTTACTGTAGCATCGGGGTATAATATCATGGCAGGTATATTCCATGTATCATTAAGTCCGTCGCCGTTAGGAGAAAATGCATTGGGAATAAATAGTTTTGAAATCACAATTATTTTTACACTGTCTTCGGTATAGCAATTGGTATTATTATCTGTTGCTCTTAATGTATAAGTGATATTGGCAGAAGGGGTGGCAACAGGATTCAGTATAGTAGCGCTGCTGAGTGAAGTTGCCGGCGTCCACAAATAACTGATATTAGCCGGACTGGTGCTGATAGTAGCATCAATATTAACAGATGCACCGGTGCTGATTTGTTTGTCGGTACCTGCATTAATTACAGGAATGGGATGCACCGTTACACTGTTGGTAGTTACGGGTGAATTACAACCCCCTGCATTACTTACTACTAGGCTGATAGTAAAGTTACCGGCATTGTTATAGGGTCTTACAAATGGCGGTACTTGTGTGCCAGTTCCATTACCAAAATTCCATAACCAGTTACTGATACCTGTAGTTGGTGCAGTGGTACTTATTTGCACACTGCTTTGTTCACAAATAACAGTATTGGATAAGGTGAAGGGTACAGCAGCAGGGTTGATATTGATTACGGGAATAGTTAAGAATGCAGTATCGCTGTAACAACCCGGTCCAAAACTCACAGAATGTTTAACGATGATATTGGTTAAAGCAGAACTGTACACATGACTGGCAATATTGGTGCTGGTAATATTCTGTATTTGACCATCGCCAAAACTCCAGTACCAGTTAGCAGGGTTGGTAGTACTGTATGGCATAGACGAAGTAAATATAAAATTACTGTCGATGCAGGCTTTACCAATCCCTGTGATGGAAGCAACAGGTTTATTATTTACAGTTACTGGGAGATTAAAAGTGTCGCTTACACAACCATTATTTCCTGTAACAATCAAAGAAACCGTGAATGCGCCGGTTGTATTGTATTTATGATAGAACGGTGCATTACTGGTAAAGGTTCTGGTATTGCCATCACCCATCAGCCATTTCCAGCTGGTAATAGTACCGGATGCAAAACTAGAAATATCAGTGAATTTTATAGAATCACCCAGACAAATATTTTTATCGTAGCTGAATGTAGCGATGGCTTTTGGCAGCACCACCACAGTTTTAAAAACGGTATCACTCAAACAGCCATTACTTGCAGTGGTAATTAAACCAATTCTAAAATTGCCGGGGGCATTAAAAATATAAGGGAAGGCAGTATTTACATTTCTGTTAACGGTAGCAAAAGGTAGCGGTTCAATTAAATACCTCCAGTTTGTAATAGTACCTGTACTGGTTGTGGAAGTGTCTGAAATTAGTGTTGACTCTTTAAGACAAACAGGGCTGGTTACGCCAAGTTTTGATATTGGGGAAGGTAATATATTTACCTGTTTGGTTGTATCTCCTGCACAACCATTATCTGCATAAATTCTGTACCGTACATTTTGAATTCCTGCAGCGTTAAATCTTTTAGTTGCATTAGAGGTTGTTTGTGTAGTGGCATCATCAAAATTCCACATATAGCCTACAATGTTAAATCCATTGGTTGCTGAAGTTGAATTTAAAAATAAAGTATCATTTAAACAGTTGGCAGCTGATATACTGAAATTAGCGGCGGGGCCGGGGTTTACCACCACTTTCACCGTGGCATTTTCAGTTTGCCCGCAGTTGGCAATTACTGCAGCAGTAAATGTAACAGGGATGTAGAAAGTTCCTGGATTGGCAAAAATAAAATCCTGTTGCAGCGTATATACATAGTAAGTTCTGCCATTAATGGTTTCTGTTGTTGCCGGAATTGGATTGATAATGATAGAATCTGCATTGGGACTGATGCCCGGAACCGTGCTTAATTTCCAGGTGATTGATGTGGCAGGGTATCCAACTTTTACAAAGAGCCTTACCGGTGTTTTAGGGCAGGTAAACGTATCAACATTACCACTGGTATTATAGGTGTTTTTTATTTTGCTGTAAGAATTTAGGTTATTGATTAAAGTACCAACATTGTATCCATAACTTTCATAATTTCCCAAGCCATACACAGTTGCAGTAAAAGTGGAGTCGCTGGTAATGGTGTGTTGCGCTGCTGCACCAATTAATCTTGCCAAAGCAACTGAATAAGCCGGATTATTTGGATGAGGTATAATTTGGGTTGGGGGCAAACTTACACCATCCACTTTTAAAGAACTTACCCCTGCGGTAGAAACCAGAATATTAGTGTATACATAATCAATACTTGATTTACGGCTGGTATAAAACAGCACTGCTTTTTGTCCCTGTTCAATAGGACTTAAATAAAACATTTCCGGATCTCCGTAAGAAGGTGGTGCAGGAGTAGTAACCGGATAATTCCAGCATTGGTTTTTATTGGGAGTGTATTGCGCTACTAAAATGGGTCTGTCGGATGTAATGTAATCACCTCCGGTAGAGTCCATATATTCATAATAGAAATTATTAGTGAGCCCTGTCATTACAACACCATTTTTTCTCACTACAGCTGCCGGATCTGAAACGCATATTCTGTAATAGTTTCTATTGGTTTCTAAAATATTGGTACTGGTATTATTTATAGTGTGATACGTTAAATAACGGGTTCCCCATGCCTGTGCCGGAAAAACTTGCTGGTGAACAAATTCCCCACCATCACCTCTGCATAATCGAATGCCACCAGAACCGGAAAAAACGGCCACAGGATGACAACTTCCATCTCCACCAATTACAGATACAATTTTACTACCTGTCATGTCTTTACTGGCGGCCCATGCTTGTGAGTTCCCATCTAACAGTTTACCAAAAACATGATAAGATTCTCCTTTGTTCAGATTCACCGTATAGGTTTGTCCGGGGAGCCAGCCATTTTTTGTAGTGTCCGAAGGGGTTATTTCCAGGCGTGTATTATCTTCTGTTGCAATGGCGTAAAACCAGGAATACCAGTCGTTGCCATTTGCAATGGTTGGCAATATGGTAGGTAAAGGTGAGGCGGAAGTGTTTTGACTGTAATTTATCGAATGGTATAAATATCCATATGTTTCTACAGGCATCAGCATGGTTGCTCCGGAAACCATTGTAGAATACACATGCGCATATACTGCAACCGGAACATCACTTACAATATGAATCCCTTTATTCTGCAAGCCATCGGTTAAAGTACGGGCATCATTCAAGCCTGATTTTGGTATAAGAATAGATGCATCAACTGTATTTGCAGGGATAGTAAGTATTTGTGTATAGCCGGTATTGGTAACAGTAACTGTTACATTGGCTGGCAATTGCGTACTGATATATAATGCAAGCTCCTGATTATTAACCGGGCTTTCATGAAAAAAGCTATAGTCGAAACCGTAGGCCATCCAAAATTCTTTTCCACGGTTTGACTTATCCTGTCCCAAAGCAATGAAGCAGGTCAACAAAAGAAATGCAGATAAAAAATAATATTTGAAAGCCGTTCTTCTCATAAAATACAATATTCTATATTTCATCAGCAAATACCTGTAGACTTAATTCTACAAAGAAAATAAAATAAGGTAATAACATTTGCTTGATTTTTTACTATAACTAAAAGTT
>JBAXET010000203.1:0-5107 GCA_037140275.1 Ferruginibacter sp.
CTTTTGGACAGGCAGAAGATGGAAACGGAGAAAACCTTCATGGGGCTGGTGCTGTACGTTTCGACAAGAAGACTGTTGGAACAGGTGAAGGAGAAGAAAGGGTGTTAAATTATGTACGTCTGGTTCGAAATAAATAATTGACATTTTACAAATACAATTATTTTGATAATGATGACAGTATAAAACTGTTCTGTTATATCAAATCAGTTAGTGTAGTTATAAAATACAATTCATTTGAAAATGCTGCATTTATTAGTAGATTTAACAATCCCGGAAATTAGTAATCCCATTTTTTAAGAATTGATTATTTAGAAATAATACTTTAATTATTGCTGCATGAAAATTTTAAAAACTTCTTTCATTTATATGATTTTATTCAATACAGCTTTCGCACAAATAAGCGGGGATAAAATACAATCAGGTATACCTATTGAAATGCTTTTTCCACAGGGAAAAACAAAGGCTTTGATCCTTAGTTTCGATGATGGAAGAACAGCAGACAGACAATTGGTACAACTCATGAACAAATACAGGTTGCCGGGTACTTTTCACCTGAATTCCAATAAGCTTGGCACAAACGATTATCTTACAAAAGAAGAAATTAAAACACTGTTCAAAGGTCACGAAATTTCCTGCCATACTGCAAATCATCCAAATTTGACTTCTTTATCTAAAGTTGATGTAATTTATGAAGTGCTGGAAGATAGAAAAGAACTGGAGCGATTAGCAGCTTACCCTGTTCGTGGAATGTCTTATCCCTTTGGCAATACCAACAATTTTGTTGTTGATGCAATAAGCGGTTTGGGTATTGAATATGCCAGAACTGTAGGCGATACCTATAATTTTAGTATGCCAACTGATTTTCTTAAATGGCAACCTTCCATTCATTTGTTCGGAAAAACAAATTATATCCCAAACGACACAGCAAACGACAGAAGAGAAATGGCTCAGTTTTATCAGCTTACTGCTGATTTTCTAAAGGCAGATTCAGTAGCCCTGTATTATGTTTGGGGACATAGTTGGGAATATGACGGACCCGGAAAAAAATGGGCAGAAGTAGATCATTTTTTCAAAATGATGGTAAATAATCCAGCCATTCATTATACCACTCAGATAGAGCTTACAGACTATATTACTGCCTTCCATAATTTAAAGTTTGCTGTTGAAAAAAATATGGTGTACAATCCCGGCTCTGTAACGGTATTCTTTAATAAGAATGGTAAAGTGTATAGTGTTCCTTCCGGCATGACCGTTAATTTAACAAACGAAAAATGATGAGGCATCCGGCATACCTGTTATTGTACAAAGTACTAATCGCCTTTGCTATAGCCTTATTATTTAAACTCCTTTTTTTAAGGCTGCCTGACGTTATCAGTGCTGATTTAATACTCATTACCCTCATCGTATTGATTTTGTGGGAAGGGAATGTAAAAATTGATCACTTACTGAACTCAAAATATAACTGGATTTCAAATCCTAAAAGACGGGTAATTATACAGGTTATAGCTTTTACACTGTTTACTCCGGTAACTCTATTTTTGCTGATGGTTACTTTGCACGAAATTAAATTTCATGATGGCAGATTACTGGACCGGAAAATGCTGGATGTATTCATTCCTGCTTTATTTTTTGCATTGTCATTAATTGCCATTTATATCGGCTTCAATTTTTTCAAAGCCTGGAAAAATAGTTTGCTTGAAGTTGAAAAATTTAAGACCCAAAGTACAGAAGCTCAATTGCAAAATCTTAAAAATCAAATCAATCCTCATTTTCTTTTCAATAATTTAAGTGTGCTTACAGCATTGGTGTATCAAAATCAGGATAAAGCTGTAGATTTTATTAATGAATTATCCAAAGTATACCGTTACGTATTAGACAATAAAAATTCGGAATTGGTTTCTTTGAATGCAGAATTAGAATTTTTAAACCATTACACTTATTTACTGAAAATAAGATTTGACAATGCTGTTTCTTTTTCAGTTAAAGTGGATGAAAATAATAAACTTAGTTATCTGCCACCCATGTGTTTGCAAATGCTGGTAGAAAACAGCATTCAGCATAATGAAGCATCGCAGGCAAAGCCATTGCATGTTTACATTTATACAAAAAACAATACTCTTACAATTGAAAACAATATTCAACCAAGAACCGATACGGCAGACAGTTCAAAAACCGGATTGAAAAATATACAATCCCGGTATTCGTATTTTACCGATAAAAAGGTTGAAATATCCAATGATGGAGAAATTTTCAAAGTAACTTTGCCACTAATACTGCAATAATGAAAGTTGTAATTATTGAAGATGAAAAATTATCTGCCGATCATTTGACATTGTTATTAAAAAAGGTTGATAGCACCATTGAAATAGTAAAGTATATTGACACTGTAAAAGCAACTGTGAGTTTATTTGAAGATGGGCTGCAATGTGATTTAATTTTTATGGATATTCATTTGGCAGACGGCAACAGTTTTGAAGTATTTAACAAGATAGTAATAGAAATTCCCATCATTTTTACTACAGCTTATGACAATTATGCGATCCAGGCATTTAAACAAAACAGTATTGATTACTTATTAAAGCCGGTAACATTGCAGGATGTACAATTTGCAATGGATAAATACAACAAACAGCAGCAAAAAGCCAATAAGCATTTATTTGAAAGTTTTGCAAAAACATATCAGCAATTAAATCATCAATACAAAACAAGATTTATAGTAAAAGTGGGAGAAACCATTGATACTGTTCAAACAAATGAAATTCATCATTTTGAAACAAAGGAGAGTGTATCCTTTTTGGTGACTAATAAAGGGAAAAAGTATATCGTAGAATATACATTAGACCAATTAGAAAAGATATTGCCGCCACAGGATTTCTTTCGTATAAACAGAAAAATAATTATTCATATTCAGGCTATTGAAAAAGTTAAGACATATTTTAATAGCCGTTTATCTGTAGTAACCAGCAAGCTGGATAATGATGCACAAATTGTAAGCAGGGAAAGAGTAATTGATTTTAAACGATGGTTGGATAATTGAAGGCAACTAAAGATTTTTAGAAAGTTACTTTAAAAAAAACCGAACCTTAGGCGGTTTGTTACTATAACCTGTAAGCGCATAATCATTTTTTAAAAAGCCAAAAACAGGGAAGTACCTAAAATAGTAACCGAAAATAGCCGGTTAATCTCCAAATTTGTTCAAAGCGTTGATACTGCCGGGGAAATCAATACAGTTAAATGATTTCAATATTCAAAATTCCTTGATTCTTGTTCGATTTTTATTCAAGATTAAGTAACTTTATGCTCCAATATATTATACTTTATGTCTGATTCAACTACGCTTGCAGCTCCGGCCCCGTTAACCGCCAAAGATTTTGTAACCGACCAGGAAGTACGCTGGTGCCCAGGTTGCGGAGATTATTCCATTTTAGCACAGGTGCAAAAAGTGATGCCTTCATTAGGTATTCCTAAAGAAAATATAGTAATTGTAAGTGGTATCGGCTGCAGCAGCCGTTTCCCCTATTACATGAATACCTATGGTATGCACAGTATCCATGGCCGTGCTACTGCAGTAGCCAGCGGTTTAAAAGCTGCCCGCCCTGAATTAAGTGTTTGGGTGGTTTCCGGTGATGGGGATAGCTTAAGTATTGGTGGCAACCATACCATTCACATGCTGAGAAGGAACTTTGATATCAATATGCTGGTGTTCAATAACCAGATATATGGCTTAACAAAAGGGCAATATTCTCCTACATCTGAAGAAAATAAGATTACCAAATCAACTCCTTATGGAAGCATTGATCATCCGTTTAATCCACTGGCTTTAGCCATGGGTGCAGATGCAAGTTTTATTGCACGCAGTATGGACAGGGATCCAAAGCACCTGCAGGCTATGCTGTTGCGTGCTCAAGAACATAAAGGGTCTTCTTTCTTAGAGATATACCAAAACTGTAATATTTTCAATGATGGCGCTTTTGAAATATTTACTGAAAAGTCTACCAAGCCTGATGAAGTACTATTTTTAGAACAAGGCAAACCATTGATCTTTGGTGCTACTCAAAATAAAGGGATTAAGTTAGATGGCTTTAAGCCGGTGATTGTTGATCTGGCAGCTGGCGCAAGTACTGATGACCTGTGGATACATGATGAAAAAGATTTTTACAAAGCCCAGATCCTGATCCGTATGTTTGACGATCCAAAATTACAGGGTCACTTACCAAGGCCATTTGGGGTGTTCTACCAAACTGAAAGAGCTTGCTACGAAGACAGCATGCAATTACAGTTAGATGATATCATTGCTAAAAAAGGAAAAGGTGATTTGGATAAGTTGCTCAGAGGTAGTGAAGTTTGGACCATCAGCTAATCATGAATAAATTATAATGATATAAAACGCCTCTTTAACCAGAGGCGTTTTATTTTAAAAAGAAATTTTATCAATAGCGTAGGGATTTTAATTTTTCATCGTCTAATATATAAAGATTGCAATAGTAACAGAGATAAACCCATTTAATGATGCAAGCAAAAGGGATTAGATGCATTTAAATACAAATCATTGAACCAAATTAATTACACATGTATATATCTTTAAGGCCATGGGTAATGGAGGATGCAGCAACATTAACTGCGTATTTCAATAATATCAATATCTGGAATAATTTAAGGGATTATATCCCACACCCGTATACAGCATCAGATGCAGAAAAATTTATTACCAGTCAAACAGCATCGTTTCCCACTCTAAATTTTGCCATATTAAATGAAGAAGAAATTGTGGGAGGTATTGGAATTATTTTACAGGAGGATGTATATAAAATGAATGTGGAGCTGGGTTACTGGATTGCAGAACCTTTCTGGGGGCAGGGTATTGCCACTATTGCTGTTGAATTAATGACAAAATATGTGTTTGATACTTTTGCTATCAACCGTATTGTAGCAGAGGTTTTTGAATATAATAAATCCAGTATGCGGATATTAGAAAAAAACGGCTACCATTTAGAATCTGTACGGAGGAAAGGGATTTTAAAAAATGATTTTTTAGCCGATGATTATGTTTGGGTTAAACAAAAAATATACTAACGTCAGGTGATACTTAATTTTTACCCTGATACAT
>JBAXET010000204.1:0-5063 GCA_037140275.1 Ferruginibacter sp.
CAGTTAATTGGTAAATCAGTTAATTGGTAAATCAGTTAATTGGTAAATCAGTTAAATGGTAAATCAGTTAAATGGTAAATCAGTTAATTGGTAAATCAGTTAATTAGGTAATTAGTAAATTGGTTAATCAGTTGGCTGGTTAACCAATCTGCAGTGTTGCCAATACTAATATACAAATAAACTAATAAACCAATAAACCAATAAACCAATTAACCAATTAACCAGTAAACCAATAAACCAGTAAACCAATTAACCAATAAACCAGTAAACCAATTAACTATTCAACGCTTGCACCACTTTACTCACGGGTAAGCCCATAACATTGTAAAAATCGCCGTTAATTGATTTAATACCCACAACGCCAATCCATTCCTGTATGGCATATGCCCCGGCTTTATCGTAGGGCTGGTATTTGTCTACATAAAAACTGATCTGTGCTTCGGTGAGGGTATAAAATTCTACTTCAGTAATATCTGCAAATGCAATTTCCTTTTCGTTGTGCAATATTACCACACCGGTGATAACCAGATGTTTTTGTCCGGAGAGTTTGGATAAAATACGGATAGCATCTGCCCTGTCTTTTGGTTTGCCAATGATTTCATTATTCAATACTACAATGGTATCTGCTGCCAATATGGGAATGCTGATATGATGTAATTGCCGAATGGCCAGGGCTTTATTTTTTGCAATATGCAGGGCAACCTGATCAAAAGTTAAGCCATCAGGATATGATTCATCTGTTTCCTGTACGATAATATCAAAAGGCACTTCGGCCCATTCCAATAATTGTTTACGGCGGGGAGATTGTGAAGCCAGGATAATTTTCTGCATACTATAATCAGGAATAAATTTTAAAGAATACCATGGATAGAATACCGGCAAGCATGATCAGTTTTACTGCGCTGCTTAATTGATGGAAGTCGGCAGGAATTTGTGCGGTATATAATTTGCGTAAAACCCAAAGCAAGGGCGTTATAATAGTTATCACACAATATGCCACACTCCACCACCAACCTAAATGCAGGGCGTAAAACTGTAAGATCACCAGGGCGCCAACTAAAACCACCAGCCATACTGCTGTAAAAACTTTTGCTGCCGGAACACCCCATACAATGGGCATGGTTTTACAACCATATTTGGCATCCCCTTCCATATCTTCCATATCTTTTATTACTTCTCTTACTAAGGAAATGATAAAAGCGAAGCCGGAATATACAATAGATAGTTTAAATAGTTTAGCTACATTGAGGGTGAAAATGGTATTGGGGCCAAAGCGGGATTCAGAAGGGAATGCCACCAAATAAACAAAAAACACCAGTATTACCCAGGCCGTGAGTAAAGAAATGATCACATTGCCGATGAGTAATTTCTTTTTAAAAGATGTGGAATATACCCATAGTAAAATAGCGCAGCCAATATTTGCGAACGCAATCAACCATTGCTGTTTACTGAATGCCAGAAAAAAGCCCAGCGTAATTCCTGCAAATGACAAAATCCAGTGCCATAAAATAGCCCATCTTCTTTTTATGATTTTTTCAACCACCAATTTATCGGGTTTATTTACCCTGTCGATATTCAAATCAAAATAATCGTTGATGATATAGCCTGCCGCTGCAATAAGTACAGAGGATATGGTGAGCAGGATTAAATACCATTCCTGTTCCTGTAATGGATTGCTGCTGGTAGAGTAATTTACCAGAGATAGAACAATGCAATAGTAAAATAGTACTTGTGTAACCACTATAAATACAAGGTTGGACCAGCGGATCAGTCTGAAAAATGCGGTTACTAATTTCATGAAATGATTTAGGTGCCGAAGGTAGTAATTGAGGAGGAGAATTGGAAATTGTTGGTGTTTGGCAGATGTTAGATGATAGATGTTAGATGATAGTTGATACAGCAGCTGGCTTTCTGACGACTGACATCTATCATCTGTTATCTATTTAAGTAGACTTTACCAAAGTATCCACATCCCAATGCCCGTTCAGCTTTAATACTTTTTCAATTACATCCCTGCCACAGCCATAACCGCCGGTAAAAGGAGAAATGTATTTACTGATTTGTTTTATTTCCGGAACAGCATCTGCGGGGCAACAGGGTAATGCGGTTAACTGCATGGCTGCATAGTCGGGTATATCATCGCCCATGTACAACATTTCATCAAAACTTAACTGATGTTCTGCTGCATAGGCTTTTAATTTTTCTTGTTTGTTGTGTACGCCTAAAAAAACTTCTTTCACTCCTAATTTGATCAGACGTTTTTTTACCGGTTCAGAATTGCCTCCGGTAATGATTACCACATGATAGCCTTTTTTAATAGCCAGCTGCAATGCATACCCATCTTTACTATTCATACTTCTTACCAGTTCACCGTCGGGCATCACAATCATGGTATCTATTGCCAGCACACCATCCACGTCGAAGACAAAGGTTTTTATGGGTTTGAAAAGATGTAGCAATGTTGGTAAAGTTTATAAAGGTTTAAGAAGTTGAACAAGTTGAAGAAGTTGAAGAAGTTGAAAAGGTTGAAAAGGTTCATAGTTCATGTTGAAGTGCTGTTACGATCAACGACCAACCACCAACAACAAACCACAAACTACTTCTGATTATCTCTCCACTCATATACCCAGGTGCTCTGAATCATTTCCAGATGACCTTCATTACTTTCTTCTGCCTTACCAGTAAAGTTGGGGATTTCCAGTACCCATTTCAGCAGGTCGGTAAAACGAATGCGATAGATTTTACTTTCACCAAAGTCATCTCCAAAGCGCTCGTATAATTTGATAGCAATATCTTCGTAATCGTTCCAGTGAATGGGTAGTTCGAAACTCATGTTTTATAGGTTAATTTGTTAAACTGTTAATTGGTTAATTGGTTAATTGGTAAATGTGTTAATTGGTAAATGTGTTAATTGGGAAATCCCGTGCTACTAATAAACTGATTAACTAATACACTAATTAACCAATTAACTTGCCTTATTCTCCCAAAAATTGGCTTTGATCCGGTAAAGTTACTTCAATATTGCCACTGCCATCCTGTAAAACACACTGGCAGCCCAATCTGGAATTCAGTCTTGGGTTAATGGCCCTGTCAATAAAATCTTCTTCTTTATCGCTTAGCTCTTCCACCAATCCCTCGCCCTGTTCAATATATAAATGACAGGTGCTGCAGGCACAAACGCCACCGCAGTTATGGTGCAATTCAATATTATTCTTTAAGGCTACTTCTAAAATAGATTGGTCGGATTCAATATTATGTAATGTAATTGGCTCCAGCCCTTTCTGTTCGAATTTAAATGTTATGTTATACATGCTGCAAATTTCGGATTGCAAACCTACTTTAAATTACTAATAAGGGAAAATATTGTAGAAGCTTAATGAAAACATATGATTAAAACTCTTGCTTGCTAACAAAGGTTTTACTAATTTTCGCCTTTATAAATCTATATGTATGAAAATCAGATTGCCGCTATTGAAAAAAATTACTCCACTTGCTGTAATGGTTGTTTTGGCCGGATGCAGCAATAATGATAAAAAGCAAGACCCTCCCAAACCAGTGGCAAATGCTCCGGTAACAGATATAAAGCCCAAGGAAAAAGACAAAGCGCTGGAAATAAAACCCGGCATTATCAATATTCAGGATACTGTTTCACCCAAAACGATTGTATTATATATGAAAGACAGTGCGGCTAGTTTTGAACGCATTGGTACCAAATTGGGTAAAATTTATGCCGGTAAACTGGCAGAGAACATAAAAAAATCAGGTGTAAAAATGACTGGAGCTCCTATGGCCTGGTATAAAACCTTTAAAGCGCCTTATTTTTTTGAAGCCGGGATACCGGTAAATAAAAAACCGGGTAAACTGCTGTCGGGAGTTTTTATAAGAGAAATGCCGGCCGATAGTGCAATGGTAGCCCATTTTTACGGGCCTTATAATTTATTATCGCAGGGGTATGATGCTTTAAAAGAGCGTTTAAAAGACGAAAAGAAAAAGAATACTGCCCCTCCTTATGAAATATATGTGGGCAACCAGCTGGATAAAGATGGTAAGCCAATTGACCCTTACAGGGTAAGAACTGATATTGTATTCCCTCACCATTAAGGGTTCATAATACTGTCGGTCATCTTTAGATAGAGGTATTTTAACTTAGGATGATTGGTGAGTATGCGCAGGTGTTTATCCAATGTAAATACATCATTACGGTGTGCAGGTCCGGTTTGTACATCTTTAGCATGATAATAAATGGCCCGGCTGGCAGTTTCCTGTATTAATGGAAAAAGCAATTTAAAATCGATATTTTCTTTATTGCAAAATTCTTCAGTAACTGCATACAAATGATTGGTGAAATTATTCACCACCACTCCTGCCACATGCAGTTTAAGCCTTTCCACATCAGTTGTTTTTCTTACGTCTGCCGATACCGTTTTAGCAAAGGCTTCCAGCATTGCTGTGGTTTCTTCTGTATTGCCATCTATTAGTAAAGGAATTTCAGGAATTGCAGTCATTTCTTTACGCAAACTCTGGAATGGATATAATATACCATAGCGGGTAGAAATATCTTTCAGTACATCTTTGGATATTGATCCGGCAGTATGTACAATTAGCTTATCTCCCAGACTAAATGATTTATTCAAATCAAAAAGTACGCCGTCGTTTATGGCCACTACATACAGATCGGCGGTTTTATCGGTAATACCATCATAGTTAGTAGCGGCACAGCCCAATTCATCAGCCAGTTTTCTGGCATTGGTTTCGTGGCGGCTCATCACCTGAATTACCTCATGGTTATTTTGTTTAAATACGCGGCCTAAAACTGTAGCAACATTTCCCGATCCAATGATTGCAATCCTCATATAGTATCTTTGAAAAATGAAATTTTCACAAAGATTAGGAATAAGATACATACAAACAAAAATTAAGCTGACCGGATTAATCAAAAAAAGGTGGGCCGCAGAAAAAGCATTTACACTGTTTTGCACGCCGCTGGTAAAGACTAAACGTAAGGAAGAGCCGAAAAATGCCGAAGCTTTAGCATTTACTATTAATAATATAACGATTAGGGG
>JBAXET010000205.1:0-5027 GCA_037140275.1 Ferruginibacter sp.
GGCAATATTTCCTGCGATGGCATTGGCAGTATAGTTAGCTACATCTGATTTTAATACCAGCTCAGTATATTTTAAGGCCTGAATAGTATCCTTTTTTTCCAGTGCTATCTTACCTGCAATACTGTTCAAATTAAGATACTCATTTTTTGCTTTTTGCTGCAACGCAGCAGACTCCAATTGGTAATTACTGATAGCTTCGGTACAAATTTTTTCTGCTGCAGCCGGTTGTTTTAACCGTCCGTACTGAATAGTAGCCATATTAAGATACTCGGCATACTTATTTTGGGAGAAAAGTTTTCGTTTTTGCTGCCAGTTAAATTCCTCTGAATAATTTTTTACATTTTGATAGCAGGCTATAATATTACTGCAAAGCGTATAACTGTTGGAAGAATCGGTATAAGACTCAAGTGCTTTTTTATACCAGTTTATCGCCTGCAGATAATCTTTTTTATTTGCAAACACGATCCCCTTCTCCCAAATGGCCAAACCGTATTTGGGATCTTTTTCCAATACATCATTGATATACTTAATGGCCATTTCATAGTTACCAAGCCCCGAATAACATTTACCAATAAAAAGTGGCACTGATTTACTCATGGTTTCATCAGTCTTCAGCAGGGGAATGGCTTTTTTATAATAGTCCATTGCGCTGTCATAATAATATAAATTATAAAAACCATCTCCTATTGCAGCATCGGTGCTTGCAAAAGTTAACTCCCTTGTGTTTATTTTTTTATACTCATTTATTGATTGGGTAAACTTTTTCAAGGCAAAGTAACTTTTACCCAGCCACCAGCACATGTCATTTTTTTCAAATTCTGTGGAGGATAAATCATATGCCTTTTTGAAATTATCCACTGCCAATGAATAATTTTTAGATTCATAATAGGTATCTCCAAGCTCGTAATAATTATAAATACTCGAAGGTTTAAGCGTAACACTCTGATTAAAATAATCAATGGCTTTTGGGTATTGCTTCAGTTTATAATAACATTTGCCAATATAATAAAGCAGCAAATACTGTTCTTCAGCTTTATATATTTTGGTGTCCAGTGTTATCAAAAAATTGTTTAGTGCACACTGGTACTCTTTATTATTAAAACAGGTATTGCCTTTTTCCAGACTGGTTTGGGCAATGGAGTTAATATAAAATACACTCAGAATAAGCAGCAGTAAAAAATATTTCATAAATCAACTGTTTAATTATTACAGTATAAAGATGTTACTTATTTTTTTCCGGAAAAATACCCAATAGCCACATTTTTTAAACAGGTTAATATTGCTTGCAATGACTATTATTGCTACCTTCAATAGTGAATTGCCGTTATTGGCATATACTTATAAAGCATTGATATGGAAATCAAAAACGAGCTCAAACTGGCTGTACTTATTGATGCAGACAATGTACCCTATGCCAATGTAAAAGAAATGTTTGAAGAAATAGCCAAATACGGCACGCCCACATTTAAGAGAATTTACGCTGACTGGACCAAGCCCACTGTTTCGGGCTGGAAGAATGTGCTGTTGGAAAATGCCATCACCCCCATTCAGCAATACAGTTACAGCAGCGGCAAAAATGCTACCGACAGTGCCCTCATCATTGATGCGATGGATATTTTATATACCGGAAAAGTGGATGGGTTTTGTATTGTGAGCAGCGACAGCGACTTTACCCGGCTGGCTACCAGATTAAGAGAAGCAGGCATGAAAGTAATTGGTATTGGCGAAAAGAAAACGCTTAACCCCTTTATAACAGCCTGTGATAAATTTATTTATATAGAAATTTTAAAACCGCAGGTAGTATCATCAACAGAGAAAAGCAATAAAAAACCGGCAGGCAAACAATCTGTTACCAACAACCCTTTAAGTAAAATTGAACCTGGTATCATTAAACTATTTGCCGACAGTATTTCAGATCTGGCAGATGAAAATGGCTGGGCTTTTTTAGGCGATCTGGGCAATCTGATGTTAAAAAAGAAACCGGATTTTGATCCCCGAAATTATGGTTATTCTAAAATGCTCCCATTAATTAAAAGTATGCACAAATTTGAAATTGATGAGCGGGATACAGGAAAAAATAATATCAAACATATTTATATCAGAAAAAAATAAACAGACAACGATACTTAGTGTAGCGGGATAATCACTTCAACACAGGTACCTTCACCGGGAACAGAATAAATACTAAATAGTCCTTTAATAGCATAGGTTCGTTCCCGCATTAGAAGCAACCCATGCTGTTCTTTATTATTTACTTCACTTATATTAAATCCAATACCATCATCGGTAATAACCATACGGATATTTTGATTTACCTTATTGATACTTACAGTAACAGCACTGGCTTTTGCATGATGTAGAATATTGGTCATACTCTCCATAAAAATTCGGTACAATACTAAATTAACCTCATTTGAAAACACAGTCTTTTTAAGATTAGTAAGCAGCTCAAAGCTAAAGCCGGCAAGTTTTAAACTCCCCTCTGCGTAAGTTTCTATAGCTCCAATAAGCCCTATATCCTGCAGCTGGGTAGGATATAAACTATTGAAAAGTATTTTACATGATTTCATAACTTCTGCCGAAAGCGATATTTGTTCGTTGATTAAAACACTTACCGATTTATCTACTGCAGTAGTTTTAAATTTTTGTTTTATCAGCTCGGCATTCATGTGAATAGCTACAAATTTCTGTGCAAACTCATCGTGAATTTCTCTTGACAGGTCTGCACGTTCTTTTTCAATCAGGAATTGCATATGATGCGACAATTCACTCAGTTCCTGAGATGATTTTTTTAACTCAGCATTAAGTCTGATTAAATCCTGCTCGGCCTTTTTCTTTTCTGTAATATCAATGATATTGGTGATATACGAGTTGGTAGATTCATTAAATGCCATCCATAATTCGCAGTAAATTATACTGCCATTTTTATGGATATATCTTTTTTCAACTCTTACCTGTATACCTTTTTGTTTTTTGGCCTTTTCTAAAGCATCCCTGGTAATTACAATATCACCAGGATGGGTGATGTCGATCCAGTTTTTATTATTCAACTCTTCTTTAGTATAGCCTATTTGATTGCAAAAAGCGGTATTGACAAATAACCGGCCATTCGTTTCTGTTAAAGAAATTCCTACGGGAGAGGCGTCAAACAATTCTCTGAAATGCTCTTCACTTTTACTCAATAATTCCAGGGCTTTCATTTGTCTGGAGATATTATTAAATGTACAGGTTACATAGAGTAATTTCCCATCAACATCTAATTCCAGATCTGCATTCACCAACAACCAAACACGGTCTTTTGATACAGGACGATACACTCCCATCACCACATTTTTTACCGGTTTAAGTGTGGCAATAGCAACACTTACCGGATGTGTTGTTCCGGGAAATTCAGTTCCATCCTCATGAATAACATTCCAGTCAGGATCAAAAGATGTTTTGCCCAATAACTGTTCTTCGGTTAAACCCAACATTTCCAAAGCCGCGGTATTGGAGACGAGGATTTCTGCCAGAGGCCCCTGTTTTAAAATTCCGAAATCCAGTTTTTCGATGAATGACTTAAAAACGGCATTCTCAAAATAAGAAAGGGGTTGATCCATAATTAATTAAAGTTAAATAAAAAAACAATTGCTGGTATTGCGACAATTATTACCTGCATAAGTTTTGGGTTGCTACCCCCTAAAAAAAAATTATTGGCCTGCCTGTGTATAACCGGAATTACCACTTCTAAAGAGGTTCCTTTTTGCGGTAATTTTTTCAGCGTTCCGTATTACATAAAACATGCTGGTTTAATAGTAAATATTTATATAAAGCTACAGTAAACCGTTTTGTATTGTTTTACGAAGATGGCATATTTGTAGCTGTATTTCTACATGATATTGCGCATTCCCTTGTAGTAATCCTACTATAATAACAATATTTTATATAATATAACGGCATTTAATATCCGCGGGAGTACAAGTAAATGCAGCAATTCACGCCAACTTTCTTTATATACCTGCTGATAAAAATACTTCCCACTGTATTACAATCAGGTACTCATCTGCTGGATGTAGGTAAATTAATAAAATGATGTATTATATAACAGATGGTAAACAAATAAAAGATGAGCTTAATTCAATAAGCCATCGGAAGTAAATTGAAGACCATCTGTAGTAACTTTAAAAAAGCAATTCGGTAATAAAAATTTAAAGTGTTACCTTATAAAAAAACATGCATTCAATTTCAGGCAAAACAGCACTCATAACCGGTGGTGCTTCGGGTATAGGCAAATTAATGGGCAGGCTCTTGCTTCAAAAAGGGCTTGGTAAACTTGTTATTTGGGATCGTGATGCTGTAATGCTGGCTATCACTTTACAGGAGTTTTTGGAACAAAATTTTAGTGTGCAAACAAGCTGTATTGATATTACAAGCCTTAAGGATATCGTTACAGCAGCAGATGACTTAAAGAAAAATAATATTCAAATTGACATCCTGATTAATAATGCGGGTATAATAACAGGTAAATATTTTATGGAGCACACACATGAAGAAATTGACAAAACCTTACAAATTAATACCGCTGCACTGATGCATCTCTCCCGTATTTTTTTACCGGCAATGATTCAGCAACGGAACGGCAATATTGTAAATATCGCTTCTGCAGCCGGTATGATTGCTAATCCAAAAATGAGTGTATATGCGGCAAGCAAATGGGCAGTTATTGGATGGAGTGATTCATTACGACTTGAAATGGAAACACAAAAAACCGGTGTGCATATTACTACTGTTACACCTTACTATATAAATACCGGCATGTTTGATGGTGTAAAGAGCAGTATCATTCCCATTCTTGACCCTTTAAAAGCAGCTAAACGAATTATACACGGTTTAGAAAAAAATAAAGCTTATGTGCGAATGCCCGGCATTGTGTATGCCCTGCCTCTGATAAAAGGGTTGTTGCCTGCTCGCTGGTTTGATGTAATTGTTGGTAAATGGTTGGGCATTTATACTTCAATGGAAGACTTTACCGGAAGAAAAAAGGCGAT
>JBAXET010000206.1:0-4960 GCA_037140275.1 Ferruginibacter sp.
TTTTCCACCCTTTCCTTCATTTCGGCGGCGGCTTTATTGGTAAATGTTAGTGCCAGAATATTAAAAGCATCTATATGGTGATGGCCCATCAGGTGGGCAATACGGGTGGTTAATACCTTGGTTTTACCACTGCCTGCTCCGGCAATGATCATAATAGGGCCGTCTTTATGCTCTACCGCAGTTCTTTGGGGTTCGTTCAGTTCGTCTAAATATTTGGGCATGGTACAAAGTTACGAAAGCTGCCTGCAGAAATCAGGCTAACGTAATACTGTTTTTACAAATTGCTGCTTTAAACCGGATGAATTATGTAATTAAGAACCCATGAAACGATAGAAAAATTTCTACAAGCAACCCGTTTATTTGGCTAATAATAAAATTTAAAGTGGCTTTACATTTGCTTCAGAATTGACTTACACACCTAAATCTATTTTATGAAAAGCCCAATTACCCTAACTGACGAGCAACTCGTTCAATTATTCATTGATGGTGAACTTCAGGCATTAGATATGCTGATAAACCGCCATAAAACCAGAATCTACACTTCTATTGTAATGATGGTAAAAGATAAATATCTGGCCGAAGATATTTTTCAGGACCTGTTTATTAAAGTGATTGAAAACCTCCGCTCAAAAAACTACAAAGAAGAAAACAAGTTTTTACAATGGACACTGCGCATTGCACACAATCTTTGCGTTGATCATTTTAGAAAATTGAAAAAAGAGCCGGTTATTAAAACCAGTGATGACAGAGATATTTTTGATATTATCGATCTTAAAGAAACCAATGCCGAACAAAGGATCATTAAAAATCAAAACCACAGTACAGTAATGCAGCTGGTAGACCAGTTACCCGAAGAACAAAGAGAAATCATCATCCTGCGTCATTTTGCCGATTTGAAGTTTAAAGAAATTGCCGATATGCTCAACTGCAGTGTGAATACCGCCTTAGGCCGTATGCGATATGGTTTGTTAAACATCAGAAAAATGATGGAAGAAAACCACGTCGCTTTACAATGATTAAATAAATGAACTAAAAATATAAGGGCTTTCGAAAGAAAGCCCTTTTGCAGAAATATAGTTTATAAACGCTTATTAGAAGGGATCAGTAAATGTAGCCAGGCCCTGTTTTACCAAATCGTGTTTAGATTGAAATAGTAACGATGGAGCGAACAAACTGCGCAATGGCTTTGCCAATTCTTAAGGAATTAATTGCTGAAGTTCCGAAAGCCTTTTGGAATACAGTCGTATAATTTCCTCCTCAACTGTTATTTTAAGCATTGCAAATTCAGCTATCTCTTTTTCTGTTTTTCCATAAATTACAGCATAACTTAAGGCTTGGCCAATTTGAATTAATTCATGATTTGATAAATCCATAGTTTTTAATTTAATCCCGGTATCGGGCTGATGATAATATTTGAAAATTCTGATTTAGGCTCCATCCTTCGGGCGCAGGCAAATCCATTACAAATGCTTTTCCATTGTAAGGCCCAAAAAAAATCATCTTGGGCACATTCGTCTTTATGATCAGAAGAAAGAGAAACTACCGGATCGCTTATTGCCGGCTGATCTTTATTATTTACAGCAAGTGATAAGTTTATTTGATGGGTTATAGTATTTTTACATTGCTGAAATAAGTATACTGAGCTGATAAGGGTACTGGTAAGAATAATTTTTTTACATTGCATGTGATTTGAATTAGCTGAATTGACGGTTGAATCAACCTTAGACGGGAAAATCATCTCATCCCTTCGAAGAATTCATTTTATTTTTCCGAGGTAGCAAAAAAGCATAAATAATTGGTACATATTATAATATTATTTCAATTCGGTGACTAAAAACAAGCAAAACACCCAAAAACTACCACTTTGTGGTATTGTTTACATCAAAAAACTAACTTCTCTTTGTATGGTATTTTTAATTAGACCCTTTACAAACTATATATATACCAGTTTTAAAGGCCCGTATTTAAACCTGCCTGAAAACTAGAGAAACAACTTAGTAGATTTTTCTCATGCTTGAACACAACCTGTCCCGATTCCTCGGGATGGGTTTTTTTGTGCCCAGCAAACAACTAAAAAAATTATCAAAAAAATACTAAAATAATTAGTGTTGATAAAATAAAACTATTATCTTTGGTTCACCAATTACATTTACAAACGCAAATCAGATACATCACTTATAAAAACAAAACACATGAGTAACACAGACAAAATGGAGAAATCAGAGAAATTTAAGGCGCTGAAATTAACGATGGATAAGATCGATAAAGATTTTGGCAAAGGATCGGTAATGATGATGAATGATAAGACGAATATGGAAATAGAAGTCATTTCCACAGGTTCTATTGGTTTGGATGTGGCATTAGGTATTGGTGGCTTACCCAAAGGAAGGGTGGTTGAAATTTATGGTCCGGAATCAAGTGGTAAAACAACATTGGCTATCCATGTGATTGCAGAAGCGCAGAAAAAAGGCGGTATGTGTGCTTTTATTGATGCCGAACATGCATTTGACAGTGTTTATGCAAAAAAATTAGGGGTGGATATAGATAATTTATTGATCTCTCAACCGGATTATGGCGAGCAGGCCTTAGAAATCGCCGATCGTTTGATCCTTTCAGGTGCTTTAGATGTGGTGGTGATTGACTCTGTTGCGGCTCTGGTTCCAAAAAGCGAACTCGAAGGAGAAATGGGCGATAGTAAAATGGGCTTACAGGCAAGGTTAATGAGCCAGGCTTTAAGAAAACTGACAGCTACTATTCATAAAACAAACAGCTGCTGCATATTCATTAATCAGTTAAGAGAAAAGATCGGGGTAATGTTTGGTAATCCTGAAACCACTACTGGTGGTAATGCGTTAAAGTTTTATGCATCTGTTCGTTTGGATATCCGCCGTATGGCTCAAATTAAAGATGGTGATGAAGCAGTGGGGAACCATGTAAAAGTAAAAGTGGTGAAAAATAAAGTGGCACCACCTTTCCGTCAGGCAGAATTTGATATCATTTACGGAGAAGGTATTTCTAAAGTAGGTGAGATTATTGATATGGGTGTTGAATTGGGTATTGTTCAAAAAAGCGGTAGCTGGTTCAGTTATAATGGCGATAAATTAGGGCAGGGAAGAGATTCGGTAAAACAACTGATGCTCGATAATCCTGGAATGGCCAATGAAATTGAAGCCAAGATCAGAGAAAAAGTAAAAGAAATGCAGGCGGTTTAATTCGCTGCGATAATAATATTTATTGTGGTTAGTAAATATCAGGTCATCATGTGTAAAAGCATGATGACTTTTTTTGCTTTAAATAAATCTCCCGCAGATTTCGCGGAAATCGCTGAAAGAAAATTTATCAAATCAGATATATCAGGATGAAATTTTTTTAGATAGAATTTCAAAATTAGTTTCTCCAAAATGCAGCCAAAACTAACTGAGCTAAATATTTTGCGTATTCTGCGATATCTGCGGGAGAATTAATTTTGATGTAGTAATGGCACCGGTATAGCCTTATTTTTGCATTTCGGATGATAGCAAAAAACAAAAATATTACTGCACATACAGCACTCCTGCTCACCAATCTTTTCTTTGCTATAAATCTTTCTGCAGCTAAACACCTTACCAGTTTGCAACTGGCCAAACCATTTGGCATTAATGTGGTAAGGGTTGGGGTTAGTGCTATTTTATTTTGGTTATTATTTATGTTAAAACCGGCTGACATTAAAATTGAAAAAATCGACAGGCGTAGCCTGTTTTGGTGTGCCCTCACCGGTATTGCTATTAACCAGCTGCTTTTTTTAAAAGGACTTTCCTTAACTTATCCCATTCATGCTTCTTTATTAATGCTAACCACGCCTATTTTAATAGTATTTATTGCAGCATGGGTTTTAAAAGAACAGATCGGACGGCTTAAAATTATTGGTCTTATACTGGGAATTAGCGGGGCTACTGTATTGGTACTGTCAAAGCATACTGCAGTTTCCGGAGATAATGTTATTGCAGGCGACCTGATGATTCTGGTAAACGCAATATCGTATACCATCTATTTTATTCTGGTAAAACCATTAATGCTTAAATATAATGCGGTGGTCATCATCCGATGGATATTTACTATCGGTTTAATAATGATTTTGCCTTTTGGGTGGACAGAATTTATTGCCATTCGCTGGGCAGACTTTACTACGATAGATATCACTTGTATGATACTGGTAGTTGTATCCGGAACGTTTTTGGCCTACCTCTTCAATATTTACGGAATAAAAATTTTAGGCCCGTCTGCCGCAGGAGCTTATATTTATACCCAACCTTTTTTTGCTACCGCAATAGCCATGCTGTTTTTAAAAGAAAGCCTGCCGCTATATAAAATCATTGCCGCAGTACTAATTTTTGCAGGCGTATATCTGGCCAATAAAAAAATAAAAAATGGTTGAGTATATTGAGGTTAAAACAGCTGAAGAGTACAAAGCTGCAGCAAAATTATTTGCTGAGTATGCTGCCTGGCTGGCTGTGGACCTGGGTTTCCAGCATTTTGACGAAGAACTGCAAAATTTACAAAAGGTATATACTGCTGCTAATGGTGGAATAATACTATGTAAATCAGATAACGAATTTGTAGGTTCTGTGGCTATAAAAAGGATCAGTGCAGAAATTGCAGAACTTAAAAGAATGTATGTGCAACCTGCTCAGCAGCATAAGGGCATCGGCCAGCAATTATTACTAGAAGCAGTTGTTCTTGCTGAAAAATGTGCGTACCAGTATATTCGTCTGGATACTTTAAACCATATGTTGCCAGCCATTAATTTGTATACTAAAAATGGGTTTTATCCAATACCGGCCTACTATTATAACCCTATTGAAACTGCGGTATATTTTGAAAAAAAACTGTAATTACCTGCACATTTTATTATAGCGCCGAATAAATTTTTTCAGGCTCGACTCCAGATAATTCAGCATCTCAAAATCACCGGCTCTCATAT
>JBAXET010000207.1:0-4935 GCA_037140275.1 Ferruginibacter sp.
AGCAAAAGGTTGCGCATTACTGCACAACCTTACCTAATTCTTACATTGCTCCCCCCGCCCGACTTGAACGGGCGACCCTCTGATTAACAGTCAGATGCTCTAACCAACTGAGCTAGGGAGGAGTGTTGTTTGTTCCCTTTGCGGAATTTCCGTTAAGGGAGGGCAAAAGTAAGGCATTTTAGGTTTAGTAAAAAAAAATTGCTCAACTATTTCAGCCAGCCGAAAAGGTTATTTTGAGCAAAGCCAATAAAAACACCGTCTTCACGTAGCTGAACAGGGAAGGTTTTTAAAAAATAGCCTTCGCCGCTGGTATTTCGGCCATTGCTTATACTAAACTTATAGCGGTGCAGGGGGCAAACAATATTACCCAACGCATCCAGATAGCCATCCGACATGGCTCCTCCGGCATGGGGGCATTTATGGGCACAGGCATGAATGGTATCATTTTGTAATGCCAAACAAACTTTTTTACCCTCTACTTCTAATTCGGCCAAGCCATTTGGCCCCCAGCTGATTTCAGCAAAAGATTGGGCTATTTTATGCCAGGTGTAGTTGGTAGTGTTCATTTAATTGTACTAAATAATAAAAAAGAGGACAGATGTTAGATGATAGTTGACAGTAGGGATCTATTCATTATTGACTATTCACTATTCACCATCTCAATAAAAGAACTCCGCTTTATATGGATAACGGATTCGGTATGCTTCGCGTACACAGTTTAAAATGGTTTGGCGCAGGGCATCAATATTAGTACGCTCTACAGCTGATACAAAAACACAATTGCCCTTAGTTTCGGTTTGCCAGCGCTGCCTTAAATCGTTCAGGATTTCTTTTTTAACCCCTTCTTCCAGCCACTGATCAAATGCTTCAGCCTCGTATTTGTCCATTTTATTGAAAATAGTAATTGTTGGCTTATCAGCTATTTTCAATTCAGCCAATGTAGTATTCACCACATTTAACTGTTCTTCGTATTTGGGATGCGACATATCCACAACATGAAGTAACACATCCGCTTCTCTTACTTCATCCAGTGTACTTTTAAAACTCTCCACTAAATGATGTGGCAGCTTACGGATAAAGCCCACTGTATCGCTCAGTAAAAAGGGCGTTTGTTCAAACACCACTTTACGGGTGGTGGTATCCAGGGTGGCAAATAATTTATTTTCGGCAAATACTTCGCTCTTGCTCAGCAAATTCATCAGGGTAGATTTGCCTACATTGGTATACCCCACCAATGCCACTCGTATAAATTCGCCCCGGTCTTTTCGCTGGGTAAATGCCTGCTTATCTATTTCTAATAAGCGCTTTCGCAACAGGTTGATCTTATCTTTCACTATACGGCGGTCCGTTTCAATTTCCGTTTCGCCAGGGCCCCTTGTACCTACACCTCCACCTTGTCTTTCCAAATGCTTCCACATTCCTTTTAACCGGGGTAAAATATATTGGTATTGTGCCAGCTCTACCTGAGTTTTGGCTTGAGCAGTTTTGGCTCTGCTGGCAAAAATATCCAGTATCAGATCGCTTCTGTCGATAGTTTTTACCTGCAGTTCCTTTTCAATATTCTGTATCTGCGAGCCGGTAAGCTCATCATCAAATATCACAATATGGATATTGCCCTTTAAAAAGATATACTGTTTAATTTCCTCGAGTTTGCCCTTGCCTACAAAAGTTTTACTATCGGGGTGCGGCAGTTTTTGAGTATACCGCTTTACTGTATTTGCCCCTGCAGTTTCAGCCAAAAAAGCCAGTTCATCAAGGTATTCATTTACCTGTGTTTCGTTTTGGTCTTTATGAATCAGGCCTACCAGTATGGCATTTTCTTCTTTAGTAAATAATTGTTTTTTATCTATCACTTATCTTGATTTATTAATTAAAAGGTTGGCAACCTTGTTATCGAAAATACATTATAGTACTTAAAACATTAAGGTTGGCAACCTTATTAAGGCGGTATGTATGCAAAAGTAAAGCGTTCCGGTGGTTGCCGGAACGCTTTTATAATTTGTTGATGGAATTAGTTTTTAGCAGCAGGGGCTGGTATTAACCATTTCGACATTTCGGGACAATCTTTAAACTGATCATCTACCATAATATAATAAGTAGGGATCTTTTTTATAAACCAGTTGTCGAGTGCATCATTTCTTTTTTCTTCCAATGCCCTTGATGAGATACGATTGTAATCATCCTTCATGTTTTCGCGATGCGGTTCTGTTTTTGATTTCAGGTACACAATACGGATTCCTTTTTTACCTGTTTCATCTGTAAACTCAACGGGCTGAGAGTACTGTCCTACTTTAAGATCTTTCAACATTACCACCAGATCTTTATCCAGCTGATCGATGGTTAAAAAACTACCATCCCTGCCCTGCTTCATACCACCGGTGAATTTGCTTTCATCATCGTTGCTGTATTTATTCACTGCTTCACCAAATGTAATGGTACTGGTAATTAACTTAGCACGGATAGAATCCAGCTTTTCCATTCCTGCTTTCAGCTCTATCTTTGTTACCTGCGGTATTTTTAAAATATGCCTTACCACTGCATCGTCGCCCGAACGACTTACCAGCTGAATGATATGATAACCAAACCTTGTTTTAAATGGAGTGGAAATTTGTCCTTCTTTTAATGAAAAAGCTTTTGACATCCAGATGGGATCATATCCTTTCTGGCTTCTGTTGATTTCGTACTGACCACATTTATCTTTACTTCCCGGATCTTCGGTATAGTTATTTGCAATTGCACAAAAATCACGTTTCTTAGATTCTATCTGTTGTTTATAATCTTTTAACTGCTCCACACTATATTCTTCTGCTTCGCGGCTGGCTTTTGGAAATAGAACAATCTGACCAACTTCCACTTCACTTTCATATAAAAACAAACTGTCGGACGGAATTTTATTAAAATATTCTTGAACTTCTTTTGGAGTTATGCGAATATCCTGCACCACTTTATTTCTCATTGATTGTGCCAGTTTCTGATCTCTGATGGCTTCGCGGAAATCTTCTTTCATCTGATACACCGATTTACCGGCCACTCTTTCCAATTCATCTTTAGAACCAAGCTGGGCAACAAAGTTACGTATACGGTTGTCTATATCGGTTTCAATTTCT
Source organism: Ferruginibacter sp. (assembly GCA_037140275.1). Lineage (GTDB taxonomy): Bacteria > Bacteroidota > Bacteroidia > Chitinophagales > Chitinophagaceae > Ferruginibacter. The sequence goes on from JBAXET010000207.1 coordinate 3,108, forward strand.
TCTTCAGTAATGGGTAGAGAATCTTTTTCTGCCTGTAATACCAGTGCCTTAATACCCATGGCCTGTTCCAATGTTAAACATTGTGCATTGGGAGGCAGTTCAACTCCCTGACGCACCATATCAGAAATACTGTTATCAATATCGCTTTTCAATACTATTTTATCCCCTATCACTGCAATGATTTTATCGGCTACCACTCTTTTGGGTTGTGATACCGGCTGTGCTGTTGCCATAACACCAGATAAAACAGCAACAATACCAAGTAAACTACGCTTCATAAGTAAATTCATTATCATCAAAAGTAAAGAGCTATTTTTTGAATAGCCCTTTACCATGTTGTATTTAACAAAAGATTAGAGTGTACGTTTTACTTCCACTTCTTCAAACGATTCCACTATATCGCCCACTTTAAGATCGTTATAATTTTTTATGGTTAATCCGCACTCCATACTGCTGGTTACTTCTTTAGCATCGTCTTTATAACGTTTTAAGCTGCCCAGTTCACCGGTAAAGATTACAATACCATCACGTACCAGACGAATGCGATTGTTACGGGCCATCTTACCATCCAGTACAAAACAACCTGCAACAGTGGCTTTATCAAAACGGTAAGTTTCTTTAACTTCCACATTACCCAGTATTTTCTCTTCCACAGTAGGTTCAAGCATGCCTTCCATAGCGCTCTTAATTTCTTCAATCGCGTTATAGATGATAGAGTATAGCTTGATCTGGATGGCTTCGGTTTCGGCTAAACGTGCTGCCTGCATAGAAGGACGCACATTAAAACCAATAATGATAGCATCTGATGCATTTGCCAGTGTAACATCACTTTCGCTGATGGCACCCACGGCTTTATGAATTACACGTATCACAATTTCTTCGGTACTTAATTTTTGTAAACTGTCGCTCAATGCTTCTACTGAACCATCCACGTCACCTTTGATGATTACATTCAGTTCTTTAAAGTTTCCTAAAGCCAAACGCCGGCCAATCTCATCCAGTGTAATGTGTTTTTTGGCACGCATACCCTGCTCTCTTAAAATCTGTCCTCGTTTGTAAGCAGTTTCTCTTGCTTCTGCTTCATCGGTAAATACTTTAAAGGTTTCACCTGCCTGCGGAGCGCCATTCAACCCTAATATTAATACCGGAGTAGAAGGTGGCGCAATATCCACACGCTGGTTACGCTCGTTGTACATGGCTTTTACCTTACCAAAATTTTGACCTGATACAATCATATCACCCTGTCGCAACGTACCATTTTGCACTAAAATTGTAGCTACATATCCACGCCCTTTATCTAAAGACGCTTCAATAACGGTACCATTAGCCGCTTTAACCGGATTAGCTTTTAATTCCAGTATATCTGTTTCCAGTAATATTTTTTCCAGTAAGACATCAATATGCAATCCTTTTCTGGCACTTATTTCCTGACTTTGGTATTTACCGCCCCAGCTTTCCACCAGAATATTCATGACAGATAACTGTTCCTTGATTTTATCGGGATTGGCTCCGTCTTTATCAATTTTATTGATGGCAAATATCATGGGCACATTGGCTGCCTGTGCATGCGAAATGGCTTCTTTGGTTTGTGGCATCACCGCATCGTCTGCAGCTACCACTATCACCGCAATATCAGTTACTTTGGCACCACGGGCACGCATGGCCGTAAATGCTTCGTGACCCGGAGTATCCAGAAAGGTAATGGCACGTCCGTTACTCAATGTAACTTCATAGGCACCGATATGCTGTGTAATACCTCCGGCCTCACCGGCAATTACATTAGTATTTCTGATATAATCCAGTAATGATGTTTTACCATGATCTACGT
>JBAXET010000208.1:0-4895 GCA_037140275.1 Ferruginibacter sp.
CAGCAATAGCATTTTGATAGATGTTTACCGGTATAAAAGTACTGTCGGCACAAATTCCTATGCTGCTTACTACCAGTTTAATAAAAAAATTGCCTGCTTTTTTATAGCTGTAAGTAATATCCCTTGTGGTTAGTATAGTACCATCCCCCATATCCCATCGGTAACTCATTGTGCCAACTAAATTGGTACTGGTATTTGTTAGTACAAACTGGTTACCAAAAAGGCATTGCCCCGGCTTATTCACCAAAAAAGATGACCGCGGCACTGATGCAATACTGATTTGTTTTATTTCGGTATTTAAAAAACAACCGTTACCACCAAATAAAATGGCAAAATAACTTCCGCTTTGCAGCACCTTGTATTTTGGTTTATTGGCACCTCCAATTGCAATATTATCTTTAAACCATTGTATACTGTCTGCGGGTTCCACTACCAGTACTGTACTATCTCCACTCCCCAGGCAGTATGCCTCTTTACCTAATACTTGTATACTGTTGTTTACCAGCGATGCTTTTACAATCACTGTATCAGTTGTTTTACAGCCGCCTCCCTTACTCATTGCAGTTAGCACATAAACTGTTGTAGTATCGGGCAATGCCAGCGGGTTTGATATGTTTGGATTAGACAAACCCGTTGCGGGTGACCATTCATACCGTACACCCAGTTCAGCGGGCGACCCTATTGAAACCGGATTACGGTTACAGGAAGTAGTATCATTGCCTGCATCAGCAATAACTTTTAGATTATTGGAGATATCGGTATACAGGGTATCCACACAGCCATAACCGTTATAAGGTACCACTACTACTGCAACCGACATACTTGTTGTGGGTGGTGGAATTAATGATAAGGTTTGGCTGGTGCCTAATAAAGTTGCAAAGTCACTGGTATACCAGTCGTAATTTTTATAGCCATAAGGAGCTATTACATTTACTACAGAATCATCAGGACAAAAACTGGCACCTTCCAGCCTGCTACTGCATTCGGTATTCACATCTATATAAGCATATCCAAAATGCCTGCGGAAAGTACAATCGGAAGTTTTAAAAAACAGGCGGATTAATTTTCCTGCATTACCATTTAAATTAATAGATACAGCAGACCAATCTTTATACCATACGGGAGTGGTACCCCCCGGACTGGAAGACAGTTCAAAACCGGGCAATGGAGTACCATAAGGGAAAAATGCAAAAGAAGAACAGTCAATTACTTTGCCATCGGTAACATTGGTAATTTCAATTTCCATCCGTGGCTGTTCATATTGCTGGTGATTGGGATCCTGAAAAACTACAGCATAATTATAGATCAAATTGTATTCATTTCTGCCTGCCGGAATAACAAATTCATAAGAAATACCCTCAGCTTCTGCTCCTCCCGAAGTATTACCCAGCTTTACAGAATGGCCGCTGCCGTTAGGGCAGTTTACAGGAAATCCACCGTAAGTATCCAACCCATTTCCCGGGAAGGCAGACATCATTGTATGACGATCAGCCATTGGACCTGATGGAGATAAATTGATTACATTTTGTCCGCCCAATGCTGCAACAGAACCGGTATAACAGGTCCATCCATCAAAGCTCCCTTTTTCAAAATCAATATTAGCCGGACAGTTTTGTGCTACTGTACAAATGCTTATCAATACCCCAACGCAAAACAATATGCATTGTGTTACCCAATAACAAGGCCGTTGATGATATGTACGATTGTGCGAGATTTGTGATGTATTTACTAAATTAAATATACCAATAACTTATAAAACAATATGGCGTTGTCTGTAATATTAATAAAAACGTAAACTATTCCATATTGGATGCCTCTATTGGAAGAATTTTACAGAAAGAGTTGCGGGACATAGATAAAAAAAAATTGGGCCCGCAAGAATGCAGGGCCCGCATTTTTATCCAAACGAAAAAGGTCTATTGCTTTTGAAATTGAATACTGGTTTTATTGTTTAACCATATTATATAAAACCCGGTTTTAAGTCCGGCAATATTTATCGATTGTGGGTAATCTGTTATCAAACCTGTTGTATATATTCTGCCTGCCATATCAGCAATATTATACCCCACCCTGCCTTCTGTAACCGCTATAGTTTGCAGGCTTATGGTATTACCCGATACCGGATTGGGATATAGTGATATCGCATTATCGTAAGCATAAGTTACTTTTCTTACACCCAAACAACGCTCCTGTTCCAGTAACTCAAGCAAAGTAATCCTGTAATAATTATTGCCAAAATATGGATGTGTGTCTGTAAATTCATATTCTGCCAATCCAATATGTTCTTCGTTGGAATATACTGTTCCAGCAGTAATAAAATTTATTCCGTCGCTGCTTTTTTCAACCAAAAAATTACTGCTGCTTAATTCAGATACCATACGCCAGCTGAGTACAGCCTTTTTATTTACAATGGCTGCATTATATGATACAAGTGATATAGGTAATGTTCCCCTGAAGTTAACTGCGTTAATATTATCTACGCCGATGGCGCCACTGATGGTATAAGAACCGTCTGTTTGAATCAGGAATTCATCTACACCTGAAAATTTCGTATTGACAGTTACATCAAAATTTACCAGCAGTCCGCCTGAAGAAGCTGCCGTAACTGATTTTGTTAACAAAGCTCCTGCAATAGGGTTGCCTGCACGATAGCCCACCAACTCTACATTATGACTTGCACCACCAGTGCATCCATCTATTGTAATGTCTACAGAACGGAGGTCGAAAAATTTTCCGTCGTTTGAAGATATTATTAATGATGTTAAATTGGTTAATCCATCCTGAGTATATCCGTATATTAATGCTGTTTGTGCTGTAAATGGCTCTATGCCAATACCACAATCTGTTTCTGCCGTAGCTGCAATCAAACGAAAATTATATCCTTCCACATTTGATGCTAACAGGCCGGCACCGAAGGCTGATTGCGTTCCGGTAATAGCAATAAAACTACCCGAATAAAGACTATTAAAATTGGTTGTTCCCGATACCGGACTTTCTGGAGCTGGAATAAATGAACGGGAGAATGCTATACTGACCGAAAATAATAAAGCTAATAACAAAATAGTTATGGTAGGGTAAGGATTGCTTTTCATCAGGATAAAAATTGTACCACAATATTAATACCACTGCAAGCCAGACTTTGTAGTAGTATTGATTGTTTGAATGTAGAATATGTAGTAAAAAAAAACAGCCCGATGTAAAATCAGTTACACCAGGCCGCTCATTTTTTTGTTACTAACGGTCTATTGCACGATAATTTCCTCTGGATGAGTAACTACAATTTGAGTTTTACCCTTAAAATCTTCAAGTTTTCCGGTTACACAAATTGTTTTATTAGTGTACAATAATTCAGGTGTTGTTTTAAAATTTGGTAAATCTTTAGTGAAAATCACAATGGTTAAAGGCGATTTTGGATACACTGCACCCAAATTGATGAAACTGAGTTTATCGAGACTTTTAATACCAAATACACCTGCACAAACAGTAACATTTTGCCCAATATAGCTGGATACAGAATCTACAGGAACTCTTACCTGTGCGCTAAGTGTATAAGCGAAAAAACATAATAAAACAGTGAGCCATTTTTTTTTCATCCGGTAAAAATAATACAATTAAAATGGGTGCCTGTTACTATTTATTCTATCAAATAGTTATTTAGGAAAAACAAGTTTTACCTCTGTAAAATCCCCGTACAGGAATTTAATATGATGTTCATTATACACCGAGTTGTTTGACAACTGTGCATTCATATGAAAATCTACTTTATAAATGGTATGGTGGCTGTTAGAATTTTCAATGGCAGCAGTAAGATATTCCAATGCTTTTTGCGTTTTTTCTTTATTAGCAGAAAAATGCGCCATCTTTTTCAGTTGTTCTTTTTGATAGGTAAAATAATCCTGCTCGGATATCATTTTATATTCCACACTATCCAGGAGTATTTGCTTTAAAAAACTTATCGAACTCAACTCCTGTTTTTCCAAGACTTCTACAACTGTTTTTATTTTTGTAGTCATGCTATCAGTTGCAATAACCTGCGCAGGTATTGAATTGCTTTCAGCTTTTTTCTCATTTACCACTGCTGTATTACAGGAAACGAGCAACATAAAAAATATGATATAATTTTTTATCATCAATTTATACGGGTTAAAGCTACTTATTTCGGCTTCAGCTCATCGAATACAGAGGTTAAATACTGGTTAAACCACGGATTTCACTACTTTTATCACCATAACCCCATTACTCATTTTAAAACCTGTTATATGCGGTATTGCCTTTCACTTATATTATTAGCATCGATACTTACAAGTAGTGCTCAAAACCTGATCAGTGGCGGAAAGCTAAAACCTGAGCAGGCCATTATGGATATCAGGCATTATACCGTTGCACTTACAGTAGATCCGGAACATAAAACGATCAAAGGATATACCGAAATTGACCTTATACTTTCTACCCCCACTCCCACTATTTTATTAGATCTGGTACATTTATATACTGTTGAAAAAGTTTGGGTAAATGGAAAAGCAGTATCATTTAAACATAGCGAGGACCTTTTGTACATCAATACATCAACTGAAATACCAGCCGGCAAAGTGCTTATAAAAGTACAATATGGCGGCACTCCGGGTGTTGCTGCAAGGCCACCATGGGATGGCGGTTTTACCTGGACCAAAGATTCAACAGGCAATCCATGGATTGCAGTTACCGATGAAGGAGAAGGATCTAAATTATTATTCCCCAGTAAAGACCATCCCAGTGATGAACCTAACGAAGGTGCAGATTTGATTATTACTGTACCCAAAGGATTAGTGGTTGCAGGTCCGGGGCTACTGGTTAACGTTAGTAATAAAAAAAATACTGCTACTTACCACTGGAAAACCAATTATACCATCAATAAC
>JBAXET010000209.1:0-4894 GCA_037140275.1 Ferruginibacter sp.
GTGTATAAGGAATATCAGTATTTATGCGATCCGCATGGTGCGGTTGCATATCATGCATTAGATAATTATTTACAAATGCATCCCGGCGATAAAGGCATGTTTTTAGAAACAGCGCATCCGGTAAAATTTTATGATGTGGTGGAGCCGGTGATTGGAGAAACTGTTCCCGTGCCTGAAAGTATTCAGGAGCAATTAAAGGCAGAAAAGAAAAGCACTAAAATAAATTCAGGACCAGCTGAGCTGAAGCAATTCCTGATGGGGAGATAATTTTTTATATAAAATATACAAGGCAGTTTTATCTGATCAAGATGGAACTGCCTTTTTGTTGTAATATTCTTCCGGTATAATCCATGGCTTGCACCATATATACAAATGTACCGGTAGGTTGTTGTACCCCTTTGTAAAAACCACTCCAGCCATAACCGGGACTGTGTGTATCAAATACCAGTTCTCCAAAGCGGTTATACACCCGGAAATAATCCAGTCTTTCTATACCTGCTAATATCGGTCTTAGTACATCATTGTTGCCATCTCCGTTAGGCGTAAATGCATTGGGCACAAATATGGAAGGCAATGTTTTAAATACCCTTAATACAATTGTATCGGAAGCACTGCAGCCAATTGCATTTTTTACTGTAAGCACATAAGTCGTATGAAAATTTCCATTGGCAATAGCATCAGTAATGATGGCAGTAGGGCGTAAAATAGTGGTATTGTTTAATCCTGTTGGCGGCGTCCATAAATAACTGGTGGCCGAATTATCTGCACTTGATTGAAATACTAATGGCTGGCCAATTACAACTGAAGTATCGTTACCTGCAAAAACATTTATGGCAGGTAATACACGTACAGTAAAAGTATCGAGCAACAAATTAGGGCAGCCGGTATTTTGCACCGATAAAATATATAAGCTCGTAGTTACGGGTGCAGCTGTTACTGTAATGGGATAAGGTACTGCTCTGATATTGCCACTTGTAGTTCCTGATAATGCCTGTGCATGAATCCAGGTATAACTGGTGCCGGTGGTTATGGTGGCATTCAATGGGGCAGTAGTGCCAAAACAAATAGTGGTATCTGCAGGACTGTATGTGGCTGCAGGAAATGGCGTACTGATTTGTGTAATGCTTGCAATAGTACTGGTATCTGCAGGGCAAACACCGCTTTGTACAATAACCCTGAACTGAAGATTGGAAGTGATGCTGCCATTAACGGCATACACCGTATCTGTTTTTACAGGTGTAAAGTTAAGCCAACTGATACCACCATCAGAAGATGATTGCCAGTTAGCCACTGAGCCGGTATTACCACTTAAAGTAAGTAAACTGTTTGCGGTTTGGTTAAGACAAATATTGGTGTTGGGAGGATTGATACTTCCTCCTTTACTTTTTGGATTTACTGTAATAGTCCCCGTAGTACTGGTATCAACGGGACAAGTGCCATTGGTTTGTACCAGCACTCTAAACAGCGTGGTTGTGGTAAGATTGTTTGCAGTATACGTGCTGTTAGTATTGGCAATTCTTTGCCAGCTCACACCATTATTCACCGAAGACAGCCAGGCCACTACTGAGCCGGTATAACTTGTTAATGTAAGTGTTTGCGAATTGGTGCCCGTACACACTGATGCACTGCCATTTACCACTCCCGGCAATCCGGGATTTAAAACAGTAACCTGTAAGGTGTCGTACAAATCGGCGCAACTGTTTTGTTCATGCGCAATAATTTGTCCGCTGGTGGTACCTGCTTTTATCACCACAATATTTGAATCTTGTCCTGATACCACAGACCATCCTGAAGGTAAAGTCCAGGTATAAGTAGCACCGGCTAATGTGGGTATAGAATAAGTTTGAGTACTGTTGGCACAAACAGAAATATTTCCGGTGATCTGCAATCCGGCACAAACATCACGTAAAGCGATATAGGCATATGAAAAGTGTCCGCCGGGTACACAGTTATCGGCTTCAAAAGTTAAGGTTACCTGCTGCCCTCTGTAAGCAGAAAGGTCAATGGTAACTTCGCGCCATCCCTTTGTGTACACCCTGTACCTTGATTCGCCGGCATTGCCATTATTATTGGGAGAAGGAACTCCACTCAGTGTGAATCCCTGTATTCTTGCCGCAGCTGTATCTAATGTAGCGCCGCCTCCGCCGGTATTTACATTACCAAGTGTGGGCAAGGTATATTGAGGAGACGCACAGGTAATTACTCCTGCACTGGTAGTTAAAGTTGCTGTGATCAGTGGTTGCTGGCTGGTAGCATGCGATCCGTTTTCAATAACCATTGCATAGGCATAGGTTATGGTATAGGGTTGAACGATGGCACTGGTTGGCACATCAATCAGATATGAGATACCACGTATATAGCCACCGCTTGGGCCACCGCTGGTTTGCGCACTAGCAATAGAAGTAGATCCCAGTCTTACTGAATTAGTATATGCATATCCGTTAATGGTGGGGATAGTTGGAAATAATCCAAAAGGATCGGTACTGTTTGATGCAATGGTATTAATGCCCGCATTTGAAATTTGGTATTCGGGTATGGTGGTTTCTCCAAATGTGCCTAATGGCAAAGTATTGGTGGTATTGTAGGTACGGAGTATTGCAGAGGGGCCGTTGCCGTTTTTATTATTTCCTGTATAAGCCGACCAGTTAGTTAAATTACCAAAACCAAAATTAATGTTGGCCGGACAAGCCTGTGCCTGCGATAAAGCAGCACTGGTATGTAACATACAAATGCTGAATACTACTCCTTTAACCAGTTTAACTAAGCTGATATTCATGTTGATTACAAAAAGTACTGTACTTTATTTAAAATAAAACGCTTTGCTGGCTGTTAAATTGCTTCCTGCAACCAGCAAATCCGGCGCCGTTGGATGCGTTTACAAATTTATATACTATAGAGAACTTTATCCGGATGATGATTGGGCAGATGGTGAAAAAATAGTTAAAAGAATTAATTCCTAAGTTTTAGATACTAGTCTTACTGTCTTCTGAAAGAATATTGATAAGAAGACGAAGCCGAAAAAATAAAACCGTCAAGTCTGAAGCTGCTCTTTTTAAATTTAGTATCATCAAATTCCCAGTCTATAAAACGGTTGGAAGCAAAATTGGTAAAATGCAATTGAATTATGTAATTATTAACAAAGATTCGGTCATTAAGAGTAGTAAATAGAAAGCCAATACTGCAATAAAAACTTTAAATTTACAGTCTCAATTTTGTTAACTGTGCTTTTGCAATCATCTAACATGCGCCTGCTTTTAAAATTACCTTTTGTAATTACAGCGATGTTGTTGGTTAGTAAAAGCAATGGCCAATTATGTAGCGGAAGTTTGGGCGACCCTGTGGTGAATATTACTTTTGGCAGCGGCGGAAATAATACCGGATACACACCCACCAGTGGCTATACCTATACCAGCAGCACTTGTCCTAACGACGGTTCTTATACCATTACCAATAGCACAACAAGTTGTTTTGGCGGCAGCTGGCATACCGTGGTAAATGATCATACTGGCGGCGGAGCTTTTATGCTGGTAAATGCATCCTATACTCCCGGCGATTTTTTTTTAGCAACAGTATCAGATCTTTGTCCTAATACCACTTACGAATTTGCCGCCTGGATCATGAATGTGCTGAGCAGGTTTGGCATCAGACCGAATCTTACCTTTAAAATAGAAACTCCAGGAGGGGTGGTACTGCAATCCTATTCTACCGGGGATATTGTTGAAACAGGATCACCGGTATGGAGACAGTATGGCTTTTTTTTCAATACCCCTGCAACCAATGCGGTGATTGTATTGCGTATTACCAATAATGCGCCGGGGGGTAATGGTAATGATCTGGCAATGGATGATATCACATTCAGGCCTTGCGGAAAGGGGGTGGTAAGTTCTGCTATTCAGGGCAGCAGTGATACCGTAAATGTTTGCGAGGGCAATACCAATACCTATACTTTTACCGGGGCCGTATCACCAGGTTTTACCGGACCGGTTTTTCAATGGCAGGTAAGTGTCGATTCGGGCAGTAAATGGAAAGATATCAGTGGTGCCACTGCACTCAGTTATCAGCGCAACCCTTCTTTACCCGGAGTATATTGGTATCGACTAACCGTAGCCGAAAGCAGCGGACTGGGCATTGCGTCCTGCCGTATTGCTTCAAATATTGTGGTGGTAAATGTGCACCCCAATCCATTGGTGAATGCAGGTACCGATAAAGTGATGTTTAAAGGAGATTCTGTGGCCTTATCGGGCACAGTAACTGGAGAAAGCCCGGTGTATTTCTGGGATCCACCTTTGTATATCAGCGATATTACTTCCTTAACATCGCAGGTAGCACCACCGGCAAATATGAATTATTATCTCTACGCCACCTCGGCATATGGCTGTAAAAAAGATGATATTGTTTTTGTAAAAGTAGTGGGTGGTATTTATGTGCCCACAGCATTTACGCCCAATAACGACGGGAAGAATGACCACTGGCGCATTCCTTTTTTAGATCCCTTATTAAATGCATCTGTAAAAGTTTTCAATCGCTATGGCCAGCAGGTATACCATACCGAAGGGCAGCAGGTAGACTGGGATGGCACTCTGATCGGCATGCCCCAATCTTCGGGGGCCTATGTGTATTATATCAGTTATAAAAAGCACAATGAAGTGGTGAATATGAGAGGCACTGTGCTGCTGATACGATAAGCAAAGCAGCATAAACTCACTGGTTGTTTACAGGTATCATATCAATGAAATGTCTTTAAGAGAGTAATCGTACCTTATTTATTAGCGGTGAGTATGAAAGGCGAACCTGTAAAAAATCAATAAGCTGCATTTGAGAAACATTTTATCCGCCTCAGATTTCTATGACAAAACAAAACTAATTTAAGCTGTCTTTTTCACATATTCTTTAT
>JBAXET010000210.1:0-4869 GCA_037140275.1 Ferruginibacter sp.
CTGCTTTACGTTTTCAAAAAGCAGGTGTTAGTATGTGGAATATGCGCAATCGCCCTGCTGATGATTATTTAGAATGGTTTGAAATAGGCGGTGGCGGAAGCAGAATGGTGATACAGCGTGCAACCGGAAATGTGGGTATTGGAGAAACTACTAATCCTACTTATAAATTAGATGTTTTACACGGAGGTTCAACAGGTATACGTTCAAGATCTTCTTCCTCTTTTTCAGTGGTAGATATTGATGCCGCCAGTGGAGATGCTGCTTTACGTTTTCAAAAAGCAGGTGTTAGTATGTGGAATATGCGCAATCGCCCAGCTGATGATTATTTAGAATGGTTTGAATTAGGTGGTGGAGGCAGCCGTATGGTGATTCAGCGTGCAACCGGAAATGTGGGTATTGGAGAAACTACCAATCCTACTTATAAATTAGATGTTTTACACGGAGGTGCTACAGGTATTCGGTCAAGATCTTCTTCCTCTTTTTCTGTTGTTGATATTGATGCTGCAAGCGGAGATGCAGCCTTACGTTTTCAAAAAGCCGGAGTAAATCAATGGAACATAAGAAATAACCCTGCCACAGATGATCTTCAGTTTTTTGAATTAGGTGGCGGAGGAGAAAGGATGCGTATTGATAATACTACAGGTAAAGTATGGGTGAATGGTGATTTTACTGCTGTGGGTGTAAAAGCATTTACTATGGATCATCCTCTTGATCCCGAGAACAAAATACTGATGCATGTGGCAGCAGAAAGTAATGAAGTGATCAACTTTTACAGTGGCAATATTAGTACCGATGCCAATGGTAAGGCAATAGTTAAACTACCGGATTATTTTGAAAGCATTAATAAAGATTTCCGCTATCAGTTAACAGTAATTGGCACATTTGCTCAGGCTATCGTAAGCAAGGAAGTGCGTAATAATGAATTTGAAATTGCAACCAATCAACCCAATGTAAAAGTAAGCTGGGAAGTTAAGGGTGTACGTAATGATGCTCATATGAAAAAAAGTCCATTTGTAGCCGAAACAGAAAAATCGGCACAACAAAAGGGAAAATATGTTGATCCTGCAGCGTATAACCTGCCCAAAGAAAAAGGTATAAGTTATGATGCCCGGTTAAATGGATCTTCGTCACTGGATAATACCAACCCTGCTGCAGCTAAACTTGCAAATCCTGTGAACGGAAAAGGCGAAAGCATTGAACAAGTTACTACAACTTCTAAAATGCCTGTCAAAACAATAACAGACACCAATGGCAGCGTTGCACCTCAGCCAACACCATTGGTACAGGCTCCTGTAAAAACAAGTACAGACACTAATAGCAGCGTAGCACCTATTGTAAAAAAAGAAACGCCCAAACCGGTAATAAAAACAACTTCAAAAGCCAGTACTGATTAAATTTATTAAGATACTATACTACCGGATGAAAAAAACAATAAAGGCTGTCAATCAATGACAGCCTTTATTGTTTACTTTGCAATATGAAAATGCTATGGCTTTTTTTTATTGCACTGATTTTTGCAAACCATATTTTTTCTCAAACAAAAATGGATACTACTGTAATGGTGGGTGCAAAAACCATTACCCTTTCTGAACTGGTGGTGAATAACAAACTGAATGTACCTGCATTTATTGAACGTATAAAAAACGATACCAGTTTTTACAAAGCATTCCGCAACCTGCATTTGCTGGGCTTTAGTGCCATTAATGATATCAGGATGAATAACAGTGAGGGCGAATCTAAAGCCTCTCTGTTTAGTCGTACCAAACAACTGCGTACCAAAAACTGCCGCAGCATGCAGGTATTGGAAGAAACAGTGACCGGTGATTTTTATACTGATGATCACACTTACAACTATTACACCGCACAGATGTATGCCTCCTTATTCTTTACCAAAGATTCCGTTTGTGGCGAAGACAATATTGTGTTGGGCAGAGAGTTCAGCACCGAAGGAAAAAGCGGAATGGATAAACATAAAGAGCAATTGAAAAAATTATTCTTCAACCCTGGTAAAAAAATAAGTGGCATTCCTTTTATCAGCAGTAAAACACCCATTTTTGATGATGAAATGGCTGACAAATACGACATGAGTATTGACATGGATATTTACAACAATACTAACTGCTATATTTTTAAACAAACAGTAAAACCAGAAAATAAGAGCGATGTAGTGATTGATGAAATGACCACCTGGTTTGATGACCGCACTTTTGAAGTAAGGGGAAGAAATTACAGCCTGAGTTACGATGCAGGAGTGTATGATTTTAAAGTTCAGATGGAAGTGGTATTATCTACATTTGGCGAATACTTAGTACCCACATTAATTCGTTATACCGGCAACTGGAAAGCCATTTTTAAATCGAGGGAAAGAGGCATTTTTACCGCCACCCTTTTTGATTTTAAATAAACACTTTCAATAATTATTAACTTTTGGATACTTAATTTTAGTACATGAATAAATTAGTAAAGGCAATTTTTCCGTTGATTTTAGTTTGCTGCAGCATGGGTGCGTTTGCACAAAAAGAAGGCAAAGACTTTACTGCGCTGGATGAATCTGTTAAAAAAGCAGGTGCAATGGATACTTTTACCATGGGTACCATCAGCAGTATACTCACAAAAAAGCTGACAGATAAAACAGAAAAGGCCCGGGCTATTTTTGACTGGATTGCTTACAATATCAGTTTTGATTTTAAAACAGCCCGCAATGGTAATGGAGAAAAGAACGGCTCTACGGATGTATTAAAATCACGCAAAGCAACTGCAGCAGGTTATGCCAACCTGTTTCAGGATATGTGCAGCAGCGCCGGCATCAGATGTCTTACAGTGGAAGGTTATGTAAAAAATAATGTAGAAGATATCAACTTAACTAAACCCGAGATTAATCATGTATGGAATGTGGTGCAGTTAGGCGTTAGTCCGGATGCATGGTATATTGTTGATCCCTGCTGGGGCAGTGGCTATTCTGACCCTGAATTTAAATCTTATACTAAAGCATTTAATCCCGATTATTTTTTTGCTACCCTTACTATTTTTAACTGGCAGCATTACCCCGATAATACGGCCTGGCATTTTGGCCCCAAACCAAAAGGGCGAAATGAATTTTATGATCTTCCGCTGATTAAATCAGCCGCTTATGAACTGGGAGTAAAAAGCTTTTCACCCAATAAAGGTAATGTGAAAGTAAAGGCGAATAAACCCATGACCTTCAATTTCCATATCAGCACAGAGGCTGATGTAAATAAAGTTACATTGGCATTTGGTGAAGGAAAAAAAATTACAAAAAAGGATGTTGAATTCAAATTAAATGGCAATAATCTTTCCTTTAGTTATAAATTCCCTGAAGAAGATAATTTCCCTGTTAGTGTAATGGTAAATGGTAAAGAACTGGCTGTATACAATGTTACTATAGAAGAGTAGAATACACTGGTATTAAGGCAATAAAAAACCTCAACTTTTGGTTGAGGTTTTCTGATTTAAGCTCTTTGTTTTACCGGCGCTTTTTTCTTTGATTTTTTAAGTGCTGCTTCAATTTCTTTACTTAAGTTTTCGAAAGAATGTTTGCCCGCTACTTTTTCTCCGTTAACAAAGAAAGAAGGAACTTCTTTCACTCCTTTTTCAATACCATCTTCAAAATCGTTGCGCACCTGCCAACCGAAAGTTGAATCTAACAACTGCTCTAAAAAGTGCTTGTTGATAACGCCCGCTTCTTTAGAATACAATTTCAAACTGGTGGTACCCAACTGGCGGCGGTTATGAAAAAGTATATTGTGCATTTCCCAAAACTTTCCTGATTGTGCTGCAGCTAAAGAAGCTTCTGCAGCTTTCATGGAACGCTGATGAATTTTAGTTTGCGGAAAATGACGGAAATTAAATTTTATTCTGCCGTCAAATTCTTCTAATAATTGCTTCACCACTTCATTGGCCTTTGCACAATCCTCGCTTTCGTATTCGCCAAACTCTGTTAATGTAACCGTTGCATCCGGATTACCCACAAAGATGTCTTTGCTTGGGATAATCTCCACAACTTCTTTTGCTTTCATTGCCATATACTTTCCTTTTTTTTCTGTTGTAAAAACAACATTTGATTATTAATCCAATGCTATCGCATTATTTTCTTTTTGTTCCTGCTTTCTCGGGTTCGGGTACATCATTTCTGAAAACCACCACTCCGTCAAACACATCCACCAGCACAGGCCTGGTTTTATCTATATCAGCCATCAGTATTTTTTTGCTGAGCTGATTTACAATTTCTTTTTGAATCAACCTTTTTAAAGGCCTTGCGCCAAACTGCGGATCGTAGCCATTATCTGCCAAATAATCCAACGCATAATCACTGAACTGCAGATTGATACCGCTTTGCGCCACCATCTCTTTAAGGTTATTCAGTTGTATGCTGATAATACCTTTAATTTCTTTCTTCATCAGCGGCTGAAACATGATCACTTCGTCGATACGGTTTAAAAACTCCGGACGAATCGTTTGCCTTAACAGCGTCATCACTTCTTCCTTAGTCTTTTCAACAACTTCATCCTTATTCTTTTCCGTAACGGTTTCAAAGTTCTCCTGAATAATATGGCTTCCCATATTACTGGTCATAATGATGATCGTATTTTTAAAATTAACCATACGACCCTTATTATCCGTTAACCTTCCATCGTCTAATACCTGCAATAATACGTTAAAAACGTCAGGATGAGCTTTTTCTATTTCATCTAAAAGTATTACACTATAAGGTTTTCTTCTCACCGCTTCGGTAAGTTGGCCTCCTTCATCGTATCCAACATAGCCTGGAGGGGCACCTACAAGCCGACTCACTGAATGTTTTTCTTGATATTCACTCATATCAATTCTAGTCATCATACTATCATCATC
>JBAXET010000211.1:0-4840 GCA_037140275.1 Ferruginibacter sp.
CATTAGTTTCTGTATTTGAAACAAATATATCTCAAAAAATTATATAGATTGGGGGATACTAACATATGTTGATAAAAGATAAAATCTGATAGATTTTTAAATTGAACATAAAAAAAGTCCTGCAACAAGCGTTGCAGGACTTGTACAAAATAACCCCCCAAGGTTATAACTTATTGAACCTGGCGTAACATGTTTTTCCGCCGTAAATCACTTTGATGGTATAAAGTCCGGGTATTAGGTCGTTGATATTTACAGTAACAGTATTAGCGCCTGCTACACCCGACTGATGTTTTTCTTTTACCAGTATATTTAAAGTATTGTAAACATATGCATCTATTAGTCCCGCTACAGGTAATGTAACATTTACATTTACCAACGAACTTGCAGGATTAGGATAAGCCTGTAATTCGCAAACAGTGCTTACTACATTTTCTATACGAATTACATTACAGTATTCTTTTACACAGCCTCCCATAGTAATGGCTTTTAAACATACCCTGTAATATCCTGTATCATGAAATACATATATCGGATTGTTTTGGTGCAATATCACAGGAGGTGTTGTTGCAGGAGATAATCTTGTAATTGTCCAGGTTTGATCCAGTATTGGAAAATTAGCATTGGCATAGAAATACACTTTGTTAGGCACAAAAGGATCTCTCTGGAAGCTGTAGCTAACATGAATACTGTCGCAATTGATCTGAGGTACTATTACTACTGTTCTGCAGGTTGTGGAAGCACAGGTGGCGCTGCGCCATACGGTTAAACAAACATTGTATGTACCCGGTGCAGTGTAATGATGTGTGGCAATCATATCATGACTACCGGTGCCGTCACCAAATGTCCAGGTGTATACTGCAGCACTACTCTTAAAATCAGGAGTGCCTACAATAGTCTGACTGTTGCCCGCTACTCTTGTAAGGGTGAAATTACTTTGATTATTACAAGGTGGTAATGGATTGGCAATAGTTATAGAATCACATTTATAACTGATACACAAAGGACCGTTTTCGACCCTTAAGCAAACATAGTATTTACCGGGGTTGGCATATTCATGAACCGCATTCCATGTGGCAGCAGTAGTGCCATCACCAAAACTCCAAATGGCAGTAGCGCTTGCTGTTGTGGTAATGGTAAGGTTGGTAAATATTATTTTTTTAGCATTTACTGAATCAGCATGCCAGCTGTAGTTAGCAGTAACGGCACATGGTGCTGCAATAACTACTGTTTTACAAATTTCGCTGATGCATGGTGCAATGCCGGGGATATTATAATTCTTTTTTACCCTTAAACAAACATTGTAAGTGCCAGGTGTAGTATAAGTATGAATCGGATTAAAGTCGAGTGAGGAAGTTCCATCACCAAATGTCCATCTTACAGAATCTGTAGTACTTAATGCTACAGTTAAATTATGAAATGCCAGTATCAGCGGACTTGAACCGGTGGTAGTCCAGTTAAAATTGGCAACGGTATTACAAACCGGACCCACTACAACAGTTTTACAAATTTCACTCACACATGGAGGTGTACCTGCAGGTGCAGTATTTCTTTTTACACGAATACAAACATTGTAAATGCCTGGTGTGGTATAAGTATGCACGGGATTAACGTCGTATGAAACAGTACCATCTCCAAAGTTCCAGCGAATAGAATCATTTGGGGTAAAGGCAACCGACTGATTGGTAAAATGAATCTTTAAAAAATTCAGTGAGTCAACCTGCCAGGTAAAATAAGCTTGTAAATTACAAACGGTTGTAGTTTGTATCAATACCAGTTTGGTAACACTATCGGTGCAAACTACAGCACCGGCTGAGTTATGACGCACCATATAATGTTTTACATTATAACCGCCTACTGACGCATAAGTATGCGAAGGAGCAACGGCTGATACTACAGCACCATCACCAAAACTCCAGTAGTGAGTAGTATTAATAGAATCGCCCACCATTACAGGGGTAAACTGAACATTAAATGCATTGATAGCAAAATTAAAATCGGCATTGCAGCTAAGCGTTTGAGCTTTGGATTGAAAGCCAAATGCGGTAATGAGCAATGCGAATAGGGTAAGTATTCTTTTCATAACAAACGTTTTAAGATTAAAGGTTAAAGTGGTTTTTCATTCTGTTTTAAAAAGATACTACCTTTTTAAATTCTGTTGCCTGACCAAAATAAAAAACTCAGTATTTTTTTTGAATCCCCTCTAAAAACTGCTCCACTGCCCTGCGTACGGGTGTAGCACCTGTAATGTAATTATTAGCTAAAACAGAGAAAATCAGCAGTTTACCTTTATTGGTAAGTAAGTAACCACTAAGGGCACAATTATTACTTAAAGTACCTGTTTTGGCATATATATTACCGCTGATGGTTTTAAAATAATTATTTATAGTACCCTCGCCGCCGGTCGGTAAAATTACTTTTAATCTTTCAAATGTAAAATCATTGCGCATTTTGTTTAATATGTACACAAAACTCTGAGGGGTAAATAAATTATAGCGGCTCAATCCGCTGCCATCCACCCATTTGGGCCTTTGTGGCACATCTTTTAAATCGGACTTTAGTAAGCTGTCTATAATTTTTTCATCGCTCATATAACCCAGTTTTTCGTAACTCACCATCAGTAAGGTTTGCTCTGCAAAAAAATTATCGCTGCGGTGCATCATGGGTTTAAATAAAGAATCGGTGGGTTGGGAGTGGATGATATTTTTAGGAATATACTTTGCATCTAAAGGGCCGGCTGACCCCATTTTTATATGAAGGGTATCTTGGAGTAATTTAAGAAATACAGGAGTTTGATTTGGCGAAGATGAAATTGAAAGTGTTTTAAAGGGAACCTGTTGGCCTGAAAATTTTGATGATGCTGTAGTTACTGTATGAAATGAATTTTCATCAAAAGGTCTTGTGATTTTAAAATTTGGGTTTACTCCGTTTTTGAGTACCCCATTTAACCATTGTAAAGAATTATTATAAAAAAAAGAAGGGCTAACCACTACACTGTCATTTTGTAAATAGAATGAAGCCACATTGCCATATATTGGCAATTCACTTCTTTCCGCTGCATAATCACTTTGATAATCATCCCAGGCCCAGCCTTTTCCTAAAGCAGAAAAAACCGGAAGGTTACTGTTTGATAAATATGACGGATTTGTGGCCTGCTTTAAAAAATTGTAAACGGGTTGATTTTTAAAATCAGGGTGTAAAAAAGTTGGATCGCCCGTTCCCGAAAATACAGTATACTCTTTATTAATTGTTTCATATCTCAATCCTACCAAACTATCTCCTAAATATTTCATGCCCGCATAGAGTGTAAATAATTTGGTATTGCTGGCCGGTATAAAATAATGTGTGCTGTTATAATTGTACCAGTATTTATTGGTAGCAGGCTCGTAAATGCAAATGCCAATATTTCCGGTAGCAATGGCGGAGTCTGTTAATATAGTATTTGCTGCCTGCTTTGCAATTTGTTTGTGTATGGAACAGGAAGAAGTAAAAAGCAAAAATGATAAAACAAAAAGAAGAATTATTTTTCTGTAGCTGAATGGCATGATCCGTTATTTTATACAGGCAATTTACTGCATTATACCATTATACATTCTGTTTAGTGTTAGGCTGCCTGCCAGATATTTATCATAATTCCTATTTCCTCTTTTTGCTTTCGTTTTAAAGTTATAATTTTCAGCAATAATCAGCATCATGTTTCAATTTAAACGCTTACAACTTTTTAATGGGTTACTCACCCCCATGTTATTGCTGGGAGGGTTAATCGTAGGCGGCACAATTGGCTATATTGTAATAGAAGACTACAGCTTTCTGGATGCGCTTTACATGACTGTTATAACCATTGCCTCAGTGGGTTTTGAAGAAGTGAAGCCTTTAACACAGGCAGGAGAAGTGTTTACCATCATATTAATATTGGTGAACCTGGGCTTGTTTACCTATTTCATCAGTTTATTGTCCCGTTATTTTTTCGATCTGGATGTAATAAAAAAATACAAATTCGCTAAAATGGAAAACAGCATTCAAAAATTAAAAGGCCATGTAATCATTTGCGGTTTTGGCCGCAATGGTAAAGAAAGTGCCCGCATCCTGCATAATAATAATATTCCCTTTGTGGTGCTGGAAGAAAAAAATGATCTGGAAGAAGGGCTCGATTTTGAAGTAAAGTATTTTTTAAAAGGGGATGCTACCAAAGATGAAACCTTATTAAGTGCCGGGGTGGAAAATGCACGTGCATTAATCATTACTTTGCCCGTAGATGCTGATAATCTTTTTGTAGTATTAACGGCCAAGCAACTTAATCCGGTCATGTCTATTATCAGTCGTGCTTCGCAAGATACCTCAATAAAAAAATTAAAAATCGCCGGAGCATCCAGTGTAATTATGCCTGATAAAATTGGTGGCGCCCATATGGCTACACTGGTTATGCTGCCCGATGTGGTGGAAATGTTATCCATCATGAGTACCAGAAACAATGCTGATTTTAAAGTGGCCGAACTGGAAGCTACCACCAGTACCAATTTAGAAAATTTGAATCTTTGGCAAAAAACCAACTGTACTATTTTGGGAATTAAGAATGCAGCAGGAGAGTATAATATCAACCCTCCCGCATCTTATACCATCAGGTCGGGCGACAGATTGATTGTTATGGGTAGTAATGCTCAAATTGAAAGTGCTAAAAAACTGCTGTAAAATTTCCTTTGATCCTATTTTTTAATATGGAAGCAGAAAGCCTAAAGCAGAAAGCCAAAAGCAGAAAGTCAAAAGCAGAAAGCCTAAAGCAGAAAGCCTAAAGCAGAAAGCCTAAAGCTGTGAAGGTTTACTATCAAGTATCCATCATCCCGCA
>JBAXET010000212.1:0-4768 GCA_037140275.1 Ferruginibacter sp.
CCTATGTGTATTATATCAGTTATAAAAAGCACAATGAAGTGGTGAATATGAGAGGTACGGTGCTGCTGATTCGATAATCAGCAATAACTCACTGGTTGTTTACCGGTATCATATAAATGAAATATCTTTAAGATAGTAATCCTGCATTATTTGCAAGCTGTGAGTGAGAGCGGCGAACCTGTAAAAACTGAATAAGCTGCATTTGCGAAACATTTTATCCGCCTCGTGTCTTCACGAACCGAAAGGCTAAATAATATGTAACAGTTGATTGAAGGTATATTTAATTAAAAGAATACAGGTGTACATTTAAAATTACAAATATGAAAAAAGTATTTTTTTTGATTTCAGTAATTGCATTAACATCTTTTTCCAAAAAGGAAGAAGGATTCTTTGACAGTAAGAACTTCAATAAAGAGTACGCCAAAGTTAAAGAAGACCTGTATGTAAACAAGTATGAGGTTTCAAATTTGCAGTACAGAACTTTTCTTGCCGATTTAGAACAAACTAATCAAACTGCGACCTATACAGCTTGTTTGCCTGATACATTATGCTGGAGGGATAAGGCTAATTACAACGAACCATATGTTGCTTATTATTTTCGATATACCAGCTACAGCAACTATCCGGTTGTTGGAGTAAGTTATGAAGCTGCAAATGAATATTGCTCCTGGCTGACTGAAAAGTACAATCAGGATGCTAAAAGAAAATTCCGGAAAGTAATTTTTAAATTATTGACTGAAGCGGAATGGGTATTTTCTGCTAACGATGGAGACAGTTCCAAAGTATATACATGGGGCAGCGGCTTTATACAAAATAACCGGCACCAATATTTATGCAATTTTAAACACACCGAATTTGTGATTGATTCTGTTTCTAAAAAAATAACAGCAGAGCGCAATTTAAATGACCAACCCACCATAACAGGTCCGGTGAATGCTTTTTATCCTAACTCCTTCGGCTTATATAATATGTGCGGTAATGCCGCTGAAATGATCACTGAAAAAGGTATTGCAAAAGGAGGCAGCTATTTAGAGCCTGCCTACAATGTGAGAATATCGAGTGCAAAAAATTACACAAAACCGCAGTCAGATATTGGCTTTCGTGTAGCAATGAAAATTATTGAAAAATAATCCGCCTGCATAAATGAACAGACAATTTATAATACAGTGCATACTACTATCCGGCACAACTATTTTCTATTTAATTTTTACGATTCGCTTTTTTAAAAGCTTTAAAAAGTGTATTATTTTTTCAAGCCGAATAAAAACATTTCATCTGATCATGATATGGGCTGTTCCGTTTATTTGGATTTTATTATTAAAAGCCCTCACCAAAACTACTCCGGGCTCTTATGAAATTGAAAAGAAAGAAGAACCGGAATCCTTTTCACAAAGTGCATATGGTGGAACGTATACTACAAAGTGATTTATTTTGTATACGCCCTATATTAGGCCTTCACTAAGCGGAAGATTACAAAGTAATTCATTGAAGAGAGATGGGTATTTGATTAATGCTATTCTGCTTATATTTTAAATAGGCTTCGTGAGGACATAAACTAAGGCAATCGCATAAAAAATCCCCGAAAGTATATACTTCCGGGGATTTTTTGTTACCCAACCTGGATTCGAACCAAGACAAGCAGAATCAGAATCTGATGTGCTACCGTTACACTATCGGGCAATAACGAATTACTTAAGGAGGTGCAATTTACAACTTAATTTTTTCTATTTTTCTTTTATGAGAAAGAAAATTAAAAACTATAGCCTGCGCCAATAGTTAATACCGGATATAATTTGCCATCCATCTTCCAAAAATAGTCCGATGGAGGATCCAGATCAATGGCCGGAGCAGCTACTGCTCTAAAAAAGAAACCACCTTCCGGTTTTTGATAACGGTACCCAACGCCGGGAATGATGAGCATTTTTTTATCGGATAAATCAATAGAGGACAAAAAACTTTTATAGTTGTCAATATAGGGCACCAGGGTAAGACTAATCTCCATATGCGATGCTTGATGGCCTGTAAAAAAATTAATGCCTATTGGCAGCGCAATGGTTTTATCTGTGGCAGAAAAGCCTGCGCGGTAGCTTTTAGTGAATTGTCGTCCTTCTTTAAAAATTCTGTCGTAGTTCACCGAATAATATGCGCCTCTTGTTGCAAAGTCGGCATACAGGGTATTACGTGTAATAAAATTATTTTCCTTTGACTGTGCTTTGGCAGCCGGGAATATAAAGAGTATTGCTGCAGCTGTAATTAATATGGCTGTAAACTGTTTGGTATACTGATACAAGTGTATAATTTTAGTGTTTAAAACGGATGGTTTAGCGGCTTATTGCTTTGCAGCCAGTTTGGCTTTTTCCTGTGCTTCCCGCTGCTCGGCAATAAGCTTTAGTGATTTGATGCTCACGTTCAATTCAAAGCCTATCAGCAATACCAGTGAATTGATAAAGATCAATGCCATCAGCATAATGATGGTACCAATAGAGCCGTACAATGCATTGTACCTGCCAAACTCATTTACAAAATACGAGAAGCCTAATGTGGAAAGTATGCTTAAGAATGTAGCCAATATGGTGCCAGGCGAGGTGAGTTTCCATCGCTTTTGTACAGCAGGTGCATATTTGTAAATAAATGCAATGGAATAAAAAATAAGCGCCACAATTACTATCCATCGCACATAAAAAATGAAATCCTGCCAGAAACTGCTTTTAACGCCAAACCATTTTAGTACCGCACCCTGCGTAATCAGTATTACCAAACAGCCGAGTACCAATCCAAAGATCAGTGCAGTTAAACGGATAGCGATCCATCGGGTATGCAATCCTTTTCTTACTTCAAAGCCGATATAGTTTTTATTAAAGGAGCGCATCAGTCCCATCATGGCATTGGAAGCAAAGAATAATGCCAGTATTAAACCAAAAGACAATAATCCAATTTTATTGCCATCAATAAAACTGTCAATAAATTTTATGATATTGGTATTGTATCCTTTTGCAGGAACAATATCTGTGATTAAAGAATGCAGCTGCAGCTTTAAACTTTTTTTAGAGATAAAGGGCAGGTTGGGTATCAGCGTAAAAAGAAATAAAAATGAAGGCGGTATAGCCATGATAAAATTATACGATACCGCAGAAGCTCTTTCGGTAAGTCCGATTGTTTTAACCTGATTGTAAAAAAACTTCAGCACATCATATAAAGGCACGCCTTCAAAACCCGGCAAATACCAGTGCTTGCTTTTTCTTAATAAAAATGCAAGCGGAGTTTGGGTAAGTAATATGCGCTCTACTTTGGTCATGCCAATTGAAGATACTACACTATTTAATATTTACACTATCCAGAAAATGCTGGTAATTTTTAGCATTGATCTTATGTTCCTCGTAACTGTGTGTAAAATTGGATAAGCCCGACCAGTTAGGTTGGGCCACAAAAAATAAATAATTGGTGGTGGGTGCATTCAGTACCGCATCAATGGTTTTTGGCTGAGGAGTACAAATAGGGCCGGGGGGTAAGCCCGCTTTAAAATAAGTGTTGTAAGGAGAATCTCTTACAGCCAATTTATGTCCTTCCCTGATTCTTTGTAAACCAAAATTACGCAGGGCAAATTTTATGGTGGGGTCGGCTTCCAAACGTTGCCCGGTTTCAATGCGGTTGATATATACGCTGGCCACTTTACCCCGGTCGGCATCGCTTTTGGTTTCTTCTTCCACAATACTCGCCATGGTATACACTTGTTGCGGCGTCATATTCAATGCCGCTGCTTTATCTTTTCTTTCGGGCGACCAGAATTTTTCAGTTTCAGCACATAATTTTCTGAAAATCTTAGAAGGGGAGCTGTTCCAGTAAATACTGTAAGTATTGGGTATAACGGCAGTCATTACCGTATTACTATCTACATTATATTTTGCCAGCGAATCTGTATTGTTTAAGAATGCAATAGTGCTGTTATAATCACATTCAAAGTTGGAGGCAATTTTTTGTGCTAGGTCTTCTTTGGTTCTTAAATTGGTGATAGTGAGGTTTACAGCAGACTGCCTGCCCGAACGCAGCATGCGTACCAGATTAAAAACACTCATGCCATTTTTAATTTCATAACGGCCGGCTTTAACCGCATTGGGATAATCTAATTTTTTTGCAATAAGGCCAAACCAAAAATCACCAGTAATGATATTGCCGGAGGTTAAATCATCCAGTACATTTTGATAAGAATAGCCAGTTTTAATATAGAAGTATTTTTTTTCGGGGGCAGTAACAGTTGGACCGAATATTTTCCAACCTGTATACAATCCTGTAAGCAGCAGTAAACCGAGTACGGAGTAGATGGTCTTTTTTTTCATTGTATGGTTATCTGCACAAAGTAAAATAAAAAACCCCGTTGTTATAAACGGGGTTGTAAATATTTTTTTAAAGTTGACGTGCTTATTTACCAGTGTCAGCTTTAGGCTGGGCTGTACCCGGCATTGGAGTTGCAGCAGGAGCAGTTTGTTTTTGCTCTACTTTCAGGTTTTTGTACAGGTCTTTATTTTTTAAATCGGTACCGTCTTTTGGTATAAAGGCTGGTGAAACCAGACAAAGAATACCCACCAGTGCAGCAAATACCCAGGTACCTTTTTCCAGTACATCTGTTGTTTGCTTAACGCCCATTAACTGGTTGCTGAAGCCACCCAAACTGGCAGATAAACCACCACCTTTAGGGTTCTGTATCAATACGATTAAACCTAAAATTACAGAAGCAATACTAACTAAAATTCCAAATAAAACAAACATATTA
>JBAXET010000213.1:0-4741 GCA_037140275.1 Ferruginibacter sp.
CTTTGTGTAACTCTGTGTTAACCTTTGTGTCCTTTGTGGTTTTATTGCATTTCATTTGCGGGAGAATTTTTTTTATCCGTGTAAATCTGTGCAATCCGTGGCAAAAACCTTTGTGTAACTCTGTGTTAACCTTTGTGTCCTTTGTGGTTTTATTGCATTTCATCTGCGGGAGAATTATTTTTTATCACTGCTGACATAAGGCTGTCACAACCGCGTCTTTTCTTTGGGTATAAACTAAAATTTATACCATGTCACCAATCACCGCCTTTCAACAAGAACTGGAAAGAGAAGCCTTAACTACAAGAAAAATGCTTTCCATTATCCCCACCGAAAAATTTGGCTGGAAACCACACGAAAAAAGTATGACTATAAAAGTGCTGGCCACACATATTGCCGACATCTTTACCTGGTTTGGTATGGTAATCAATACCAGCGAACTGGACTTTGCTAAAAACCCTTATCAGACAGAAGATGTGAACAGCACTCCGGAATTAGTGGCCCTTTTTGAAAAAAATTTGCTGCAGGGCAGAGCGGCATTAGCTAACGGTAAAGACGAGCAGCTGACCGATATCTGGGTCATGCGCAATGGCGAAGCCATTTGGGTGAATGATAATAAACACGATGTGTTTAGAATGTGCTTTGCACAAATCATTCATCACCGGGCACAACTGGGTGTATTTCTTCGATTATTAAATATTCCTATTCCCGGCAGTTACGGACCCAGCGCCGATGAAATGGGATTGTAAATAAGTATCACCTTAAATATTTAAAACCGAAGCTTTGCCGCTTCGGTTTATTGTGTTGTAAATCTTAAAAATACCTGCACTTATACATTCAAAAAGCAGTGATATACAGCAATGCAAAAATTATTGGGTTGCTTTTTTTATATTTATAGCCGAATGCTGCATGAATATAAAACCAAACCTATGCTGAAATTGCTTTGTAAAAAATTTTTATGGTGTCCTGTTTTATTAATAAGCTGTACTTTATTATTCTCTTATACTTCGCTTTCGCAAAATACTCAAACCATTATTTACACAGTAAAAGATGGGTTACCATCCAATGCTTTATACCGTACCATTATTGATAAAAATGGGTTTTTATGGATAGCTACAGAAATTGGCCTTAGCCGCTTTGATGGAAAAAAATTCAGGAACTACAGCACTACCGATGGCCTTACCGATAATGAAATAACCGATTTGTTTACCGATAGCAGCGGTGTAGTATGGGTAATCCCTTTCCGTCGCTCTCCCTGTTATTATAATCCAACAACCGATAAATTTGAAAATGATGAAAGTAATCCCGAGCTGGCCAAAATAGAACTGGGCACTTCTAACAGGCCGCATGTATTGCAGTTTAGTGGTGTGGCATTTAGTAATGGGAACAGAAAAATGTTTCTTTATACCAATAACGAAACAAAGATTTTTTTAAAAGACTATAGTTTTTATGCCCGAACACCATTAAAAATTACAGAATATAAAAAAGGAAGGTTTTTAATTTTTGCAGAAGACAGTATCCGGGATTTTACCAATGGAAAAATTGAAGGCAGGCTGGCGGTAAACCAACGGGCCATCAGCTGCGAATCGATGGATAATAATGTTTACATTGCTACAACTAGCTCAATACTTACATATCGTTTTAATAGTAATGGTATGGTGCAGTTAATTGCTGAAAAAACATTTCCATTTAAGCTGCGTATATTTTGCAAAACAGGAAAACGTTTTGCCATAACATCTGTTAGCGGTACTACTTACTTATTAGACAAAAACGCTCTTGAACTTTCCGCTATTGTTTCTGCTGCCGAAGGTTTACCTGTGCGAAATATACAGGAAGATAAAGACGATAATATATGGCTTTCCACCATGGACAGGGGGCTGGTAAAAGTGCAGCAAAAGAGAATTTCGTCAGTAGAAAATCCCGAGTTAAAGCAAAACTTTAATGCCATTATTAAAACCAAAAAAATTATTGCCGGTAATAATTACGGTGAGTTAATTATATATGATGGCTTGTATGTAAAAAAGTTGATGTTGAACAAAGATAAAAATACAGATGCCTGGGTACGTAAAATAATTAACACTAATTATGGGCTTTATGTGGCTTCGCAATCCGGTTCTTTTTTGATCAATGAAAAAACATTGGTGGTAGAAAAGGCATTTCGTGGCTGGGAAAGCCGCAGTACTAAAGCAGCACTGCTTATTAACGATTCTATTATGTTGATGGGCGGGCATGCATATGCATTCAGTTATAATTTAAAAACAAAAAAAGTAACTGACAGCATAGCAAAAAGAGTGGTAAGCTTTGGCTCCGACTTATCCGGCAATATTTATATTGGCAGCAACGAAGGATTGTTTTTATGGACCCCAAAAAAATTAATTGCTGTAGGCGAAAAGCATAAAGGTTTTTCTTATAAGATAAATACCATTGCCTGCAGCCCGGATAATTTAATGTGGATAGGATTAGGTACCGATACACTGATGCTGATGAAAGAAAATAAATGGATCGCATCGATTGCTTTAGGGGATATTATTCCAGGTAATGTATGCAAGGCCCTGTACAGCAATAAAGCCGGAGAACTTTGGTTGGGTACCAATAAGGGATTAAACAGAATAAATTACACTTACACCGCCAATCAGTTTACTTATTACAATACTTACTTTGGCACAGCCGATGGTTTAATTGGCGAGCAGGTGAATGATATTACCATACAGGACAGTACAGTGTATGTGGCCACCAATGAGGGCATCAGTTATTTACCTTCCCGTATCAGGTTACCTGTATCAAATATTGTAACATTTATTTCCGGTATTGCAATCAACAGTAAGCCGGGAGAATTAAAAGAAGCCTATGCATTAGGATATGATGAGAACAATATTACCATCAATTTTTCAGGGGTTGATCTTACCGGGTTTATTCCTTTTTTTGAATACAGTGTTAACGATGGTAAATGGGAGCGTACTGAAAAAATTGAATTAAAAAAATTACCTTCCGGTAATTATAAAATAAAAATACGGGCTATTCGCCGTGATGGCAAGCCCAGCCCCAATGAAGCTGTGGTGCGGTTTGAAATTAGTACCCCATTTTGGGAAAGTACTATTTTCGGAATATTTATGGTGGCATTAATGCTGGCGGCATTAATGTATGTGCAGCAACTACGGAATAAAAGAAAACAAAATGAAGTATTACAAAAAATACTTACCGAAAAAAGGATTACCGAGTTAGAAATGCAGGCATTAAAGGCACAGATAAATCCGCATTTTATATTCAACTGCCTTAATAGTATTAAAGGATTTATTTACGACAGAGATTATGCACAGGCAGATAAGTACCTGGATAAATTTGCTGAGCTGATGCGCAGTACTATTGATAATTCTGATGCCGCTATTATTTCTGTAAAAGATGAAATCAACTACCTGGATAATTACCTGCAGTTAGAAACACTTCGGTTTGAGGATAAGTTTAATTATAAAATAAGTACCTCCATTTCTGTTGATATAGAAAAAGTTTTTGTGCCCGCTATGTTACTGCAACCTTATGTAGAAAATGCTATACGGCACGGCATACGGTTTTTAAAAAACATAAAAGGCGAAATTAATATTAGCACCACAAATGAAAATAATTTTTTAGTTTGTGTAATTGATGATAATGGAATTGGCAGAGAAAAGGCTTCGGAACTAAAAAGCAAAATGCATATTGAATACCAGAGTAAGGGTATGAATATTTCTAAACGAAGGGCTGAGCTGTATAATATAGAACAGGAGATAATTGATAAAAAAGATAATACCGGTAATGCTGTCGGTACCACTATTATTGTAAAAATTCCATTAGACATTAAACCATGATTAGCTGCATAATTATTGACGATGAAGCAAAGAATATAAAGCTGCTGCAAAAAATGCTGGAGCTGCATTGTCCCGAAGTAAAAATTATGGTAACCGAAACTGATGCAAAAAATGGCTTGCAGCTTATAAACGAGGTGCAACCGCAATTGGTTTTTTTAGATATTGAAATGCCTTACCTGAATGGATTTGACTTGCTTAAAAAATTAGAGCCGGTTAATTTTGAAGTGATCTTTGTAACTGCATTCAGTCATTATGCTGTGGAAGCTTTTGAACACCGGGTTACGGGCTATATTACCAAACCTGTAAATACTGATAAATTAATTGCGGCGGTAAATACTGCTGCAAAACGAATTGAAGCAAAAAATATAAATAAAAACTTATTTTCTTTATTAGAGCAGAGTACACAGAAAGCTGAGCCGGAAAAAATTCCGCTTTCTACCAGCAATGGTTTAATATTTGTAAAGCTTAGTGATATTATGTACTGCGAAAGCAGTGGCAACTATACCAACTTTTATTTGTTCGATGATAAAAAAATTATGGTAAGCCGCCAGTTAGGCGAGTATGAAAAGCTGTTGCCCGACACAAACTTCATCCGCATACATGATAAATACATCATCAACCTTACTTACATCAAAGAATACATTAAGGGTAGTGGTGGCGATGTGGTATTGGAAAATGGTAAAGAATTGCCTGTTGCCACACGCCGTAAAGAAGAATTTCTTTCCCGCTTTGAAAAATGGATCAAGCGGAAAAACTAATTATAACCACGCTTATACAATATCAAGGCACATCTATACAATCTGATAAAAAGCCCTGTAGTTTCTTTTAATCTTTATGATGCAAAAATTGCTTCAATGAAGAAACTACCACTACTGCTGCTGTTAACATGCTTTGCATGCACT
>JBAXET010000214.1:0-4737 GCA_037140275.1 Ferruginibacter sp.
GTATTGGGCATACGCAACAGCAGCAACATGCATAAAAGCCTTTCTTCATAATGTACTATGCCATTTATTTTGGATAGTATTTCTGCATCCATGGTAAGACTGGGAATCACTATCACTGTTTTAGCAGCCATAGTATCATCATAATCTGCCTTATACTCCGGTATAAATTTTTGCTGTAATTGCTGAAAAAGCAATTTGATTTCTGCTTCATTTTGTAACCCTGCCATAAAGTATATCTATTCGCAGCCGGGAATATTAAAGCCGGCCTGTTAATAAAAAATAATTTTACCGGTATAATAAGATATTAAGATTATGGAGTAAACTTTTATGCTTTTACTATACTTATACAATTGCTCATATTAATAAGGTAGACGGTATAACCGTAAAAGTTTATAAAATGAAGCTAACAATTTTAACGGAATTAAAAAAAGCAGAAATTTATTGCTATTCCTGTATATGCGGAATCTCCACAATAACTGTGCAGCCTTTACCCGGGGCAGATACAATTTTGGCTTTTCCATCCAGCAGCCCTGCACGCCTGCGGATATTTTCCAAACCAATTCCTTCTTTCTTGATTGTGGTATCAAAGCCAAGTCCGTCATCGGTAACAGATAGAATAATCATTTGAGATGCCAACTTAACACTGATAGTAACCTGACTGGCTATTGCATATTTTAATATATTATTCAGTTGCTCCTGTATAATTCTGTAAAAGGCCAGTTGAATTTTATCGTTTAGTGATCCGGCGGCAGTATCTACATCGATATGTATGACAAGCTTGTTGGCGATATTCATATTGCCGGCAAGTGAAGCGATTTTTTCTGCCAGCGTTTGATCTGCATCCAGTGAAGGAGCAAGTTGGTGCGATAATCGCCTGAGTTCATTTACTGCATCTATATTATACTTTTTAAGCGTATCGATCATTGCAAAAGCAGCAGGCTCATCACTAAGATGATGTTTCAATATTTCCAGTTGCATTATAGATGCCCCAAGAATTTGCTTAACATTATCATGCAGTTCCATACCAATTTGAAGTCGTTCTTTTTCCTGGGAGTCTATTATAGCCTGTTCTATTCTTCTGTCCTCTTCCATTCTGCTGGTGATATCCACTGCAGTACCAATAATAGCAGGTCTGTTTTTAAATAGAATAGTGGATAAAACAATTTCAATATGCTTTACTTCTCCTGAACCATGTATCAAACGCAGCAAATATAGTGCTGTTGCTTTTTCTCCTCTTTCCCCCGAATTGTTATTTTCCCGAATAATTTCAATATCGGTTTCATGAATCAGGTCATCAAATGACATATGCCCTACCAGTTCATCCATAGAATAACCCGAAATTTTTTCGAAACCCGGATTTACATAAACAAATTTTTCATCCTGCAAAATATATACTCCCACCATGCTCTGCTCTACTAATGTTCTGAATTTTTCTTCACTTTCCACTAATTCAGCTTTTGCCTTTATTCTTAACTCTTTCAGTTCAATTTTGTCTAATGTAAAAGCTATATTATCTACCAGTTTCTGAAGTAATTGTATTTCTTTTTCATTAAAGTAATTTGCTTCAGATACATACATGGTAAACACCGCCTTTAATTTATCGCTTACAAGTATGGGATAACTAATTGAACTGTAGTAAAGTCTTTTTAAAGCTTCCTTTCTCCAGGGAGCCATTAACGGATCATTGGCAATGTCGTTACAAAATGAATATTTTCTGGTTCTGATAGCCATGCCAGTTGGTCCCTTACCCAGCACATTATTTTCATTGGTCGACATTTCAGTACTGTCCAAATATCCATCATCATGCCCATACGATGATACCGCTGTTACAGATTCGTCTTCATCATCTATAGAACCCACCCATGCCATGGTAACCCCGCCTAAATCCACAGCTATCTTGCATGATTGCGCAAACAGTTCCTGCTGGTTATCC
This sequence comes from Ferruginibacter sp., assembly GCA_037140275.1. Classification (GTDB taxonomy): domain Bacteria; phylum Bacteroidota; class Bacteroidia; order Chitinophagales; family Chitinophagaceae; genus Ferruginibacter. The sequence goes on from JBAXET010000214.1 coordinate 1,934, forward strand.
ACCCTTAATAAAGATTCATTGGCTACGCTGATAAAATGATAGAGCCGGTTTAATTTTTGTATCTCCAATTCTGTTAATTTCTTTTCTGTAATATTTTCTATTTGAGTTATAAAGAAAAGTGGCTGACCTTCTACATCCCTGATGGCCGAAGCATTAACATTTATCCAAATGAGAGAGCCATTATGGCAAACATACCTTTTCTCCATTTTAAATGTCTCTATTTCTCCTTTCTTCAATTGTTCATAAAATAAGGTGTCCAGATTTCGGTCTTCGGAATAAGTAATTTCAGCGACATTCATTCCAGCAAATTTTTCGCTGCTGTATCCTGTCATATCACTAAGTGCAATATTGGTTCTCAAATAAATGCCATCAACAGAAATCATTGCCATACCAATGGCAGAATGTTCAAATGCACCGCGTAAAGTAGCTTCACTTAAAGCAATTTGCTGCTGCACCTGTTTCAGATGAGTAATATCTCTGGCTATTCCAAAAACCTGGTTTTCGCCTACTATTTTCCGACTAACTTCAAGATCGATTTTTTTGCCTGTTTTACTAATCAGTCTACTTTCATTTATAGTAGAATCAGTGTGAGGCTGCAATGCATAATCCAGCGGATTGTTTGCCAATTCTGCTATATCTACCAACGTTGTAATATTCATTTGCAGCAGTTCATCTCTGGAATATTCCACCAAATTGCAGAAGCTATTATTCGCTTCAATAAAATTGCCCTTTTTGTCCACAATTATTATTGAATCCAGTGCTTGTTGGAAGAGCGCAGTATATTTCTCCTCTCCCTGCCTGATAATAGCAATTTTTTGATCCAGTAATTTTTGCAAGCGTTTGGGCTGACTTGCCAGAAACCAGCCAAAAAAGCCTGCCAGCAGGGATATTAATATGCCAAAAATAGTTGAGCGGAAAATAAGATTCAGTACATATTGTTTTTTGAGTGCTACGTGAATTGTCCAATCCCCATCCGGAATTTTTTCTATAAAAGCATCTGTTGGATTGAAATGGTCAAAGTTTGGCAGAAAATATTCTTCCTTGCCAGTATTGATATTCACTTTAGATAACTGGTATTGATAATGAGCATCACTATTGCTGTCTAAACCTGCAGCTTTTAAAAAAGTAGATAATTTAATCAATGCTATAGCAAATCCAAAATATTTGCCCTCATTATAAATTGGCAGCCTGCCTACAATTCCTGTACCACCCTGCATTAATTGATAAGGACCTGCAAAAAACAAATCCTTTTTTTGTAAAGCTTTTAACAGTTCTTTGTTTCTAAGCGTATCCTTAAAAACATTATGACCAATTACACTTTCATTACCCTGCAAAGGATAAAAATGCGTAAAGGTTTCTCCTTCCACTAATCCAAGTCCGTCTACTGATTGTGTAATTGCAAGAATCTTGCTTGCCACAGTGTCGAAATCATTATTGCCGCCCGTTTTTTTTGAACTTACACTAATTATATTTACAGCAGCATGTGCTTCTGAGATAGCGGTATTAATCCTTGCCTTAATAGTTTCTGCAGCATAAAACAATTCGATTTGCCTTTGTTCTTTTTGTGTGAGATTGCGTTGATAGGTAATCCCGAATATTAACCCTGCCGTTATAAAAAGGGCAATCGATCCCGCAACAACAGGTTCTTTAACAAAACGTAATGCTTTATTCACTGGTAGTGTGTTTATATTGATTGAACAGGGGGCACTATTGAGTTTTCATAAATACCGGGCATTACTATGTTGATAAAATTAACGTAGTTAATACAGAAATACTAAACAATTAATAGTTTATATTATTTGAATAATGGCTATTTATAATAAGTAGTGATTCTTCTACTTATAAATGAAAATATTTCGTTTGCAATGCTGTTATTATCTACAAAAATTGAATTGCAGTAAATGAAAAAGCCAACCTGAGCGGTTGACTTTTTTATTTTACATTATTACAGCTGCTGATTCACTTAAAACTATTCTACTTTCAATCCCCAATCTATTCCCTTCTGTGTTGCGGGTAAACCATCTGTTAGCCATTTGGCAGGTTTATCTCCTTTTAATTTCCAGTCGAAGAATTGCTGCTCCCGTATCTGTATATCTTTACGATTTTTTCTTTCAATTAAGTTATGTGCTTCGTTATTGTATACCAGTAACCAAACTGGTTTGCTCAATCTGCGCATAGCTGTAAACATTTCTATGCCCTGATACCAGGGCACTGCATCATCAGCATCATTACTCATAATAACTAAAGGCGTGGTTACTTTAGGCAAATGGAATAAGGGAGAGTTTTCGATGTACAAATTTTGTTTCTCCCAAAGTGTTGCACCAATACGGCTCTGTGTTTTTTCGTACTGGAACTGACGGTTCAATCCACTGCCCCAGCGTATACCACCGTAGGCACTTGTCATATTGGCAACAGGCGCACCGGCCCATGCAGCACTAAACAATTTTGTTTTAGTAATCAAAATGGCAATTTGATAACCACCCCAGCTTTGTCCCTGTAAACCCAATTTAGTACTGTCTACATAACCCAGTTTTACAATGGCTCTAACCCCACTTACAATATAATTGTATGCATCATTACCCGGATGTCCGGTTGTATAAGAAATATCAGGAGCAAATACCACATAACCCCGACTTACAAAAAATGAAATATTCAAACGGCTGGCCGTTGGTGATGGCGGAATATAACTGTACAAGCCATCTGATAATTTTTCGTAGAAATAACTGATCATCGGATACTTCTTTTTAGGATCAAAATTTTCCGGCTTATAAATAATGCCTTCGCTTTCTTTACCTGTATATGAT
>JBAXET010000215.1:0-4709 GCA_037140275.1 Ferruginibacter sp.
TTGACCAATTCCTCAGTCAATCTTTTATGTACTGCCGTAATGAACGGCGGCTATTTTATTTAGTTGTCGCTGTAACAAACTCCCGGGGGTTACGAGTACTATTTAAATTAAAATGTTTTTGCTGATTGTAAGGCTTTTATTATTGCAAAGTGCCCGCAGCCAACGCAAACTCCCGGAGGGTTACGAATACTGTTTAATTTAAAATGTTTTACTGATGCTATAGTTTTTATAATTGAGTACTGTCCGTAACCTACGCAAACTCCCGGAGGGTTATGAATACTGTTTAATTTAAAATGTTTTACTGATACTTTAGTTTTTATAATTGAGTACTGTCCGTAACCCTCCGGGAGTTTAGCCAATAAAAAAAGATTGACCAATTCCTCAGTCAATCTTTTATGTACTGCCGTAATGAACGGCGGCTATTATATTTAATTATCGCTTAGGTTTTCAATAATGGTGGTCTCGGTAATTTCGCCGTGGCCAACAACTTCACCTGTAGCATCATCCACTACTAATATTTCGGTGGTGGTTTCTTCTATAAAGGGTAAATCCATTGGCAATACTGCCTGTACCGGTTGTGCCTTAGGAGCAGCTGCCGCTTTTTTAGCTGCAGGCTTTTTAACTGGCGCTTTTTTAGCAACAGGTTTTTTAACCACAGGTTTTGCCACCACTACTTTTTTAGGAGCTACTTTTTTTACAGGTGCTTTTTTAGCAACCGGCTTTTTAGCTACTGGTTTTTTAGCAACCACTTTTTTAGGAGCTACTTTTTTAGCAGGAGCTTTTTTCACTACTTTCTTAACTGCCTTTTTTACTACTTTTTTAGGAGCTACTTTTTTTGCTGGCGCTTTTTTAGCAGGAGCTTTTTTCACTACTTTTTTTACCACTTTTTTAGGAGCCACTTTTTTTGCTGTTGCTTTTTTGGGCGCTGCTTTTTTTACTACTTTTTTAACCGGCTTTTTAGCCACTGCTTTTTTAGGAGCGGCTTTCTTTTTAGGAGCCACTTTTTTTGCAGGTGCTTTTTTTACTGCCTTTTTTACTGATTTTTTGGGGGCCGCTTTTTTTACTGTTTTTTTAACGGTTTTCTTTTTTACGGGAGAAGATTTTTTTGCCATGATATGTATTTGAAAGGGTTATTGCCTATACTAAAGATACTGCACTAAAACTATGCCAGTACAAATTTCATTGATTTTTCTTTTGTGCTTACTACATTTGATGAAATATTTTTCCATGAATTTTATTGGCAACCTGATATGGCTGGTATGCGGTGGCTTGCTTGCCGCCCTCAACTATATAATTGGCGGGCTTATTTTATGCGCTACCATTGTGGGAATTCCCTGGGGACTGCAATGTTTTAAACTGGCCGGGCTGGTGCTTTGGCCCTTTGGCAAAACTGTTACCAGTAGTAGTGCTAACAGCGGCTGCCTCTCACTGCTCTTCAATATCATCTGGCTGCTATGCGGCGGTTTGTGCGCCGCTATTACCCATATTGTTTTTGGTTTGCTTTTGTTTATCACCATTATTGGTATTCCCTTTGCCCGGCAGCATTTTAAGCTGGTGGAGGTATCACTGATGCCTTTTGGGAAGCAGGTAGTGTAAGTATGGGAAATGTGAGCGAAAAATAATCTCCCGCAGAACTCGCTGATCTCGCAGATAGAAGTATTTAATCTGCGTCTTCTGCGCTGTCTGCGGGAACAACAATTTTTTGGGGGCACCCCACTCTGGTTCTATTCTTCTTTTTGCTTCCCGATAAAGCGGGACAAGTTCTCCAAATAGGTAACCGAGAGAGGAGGTTACGAAAAAAAAGAGCCCCGGGATTGTTTACATCCCAATCCCGGGAAGCAGCTATATTGGGCTTTTATACTACTACTGTGACTTAAGCTTTAGATCGCTACTCTTAGAATTGAATAAAATTTGTAAATTCTAAAGCCTTTCAATTCAAAAAAATAATCCGTGTAAATTGGTGTAACCAGCCTGCCGGCAAGCAGGTCCGTGGCGACCCTCTGCGAGTTCAGCGAAATCTGCGGGAGATAATAACCAAGTCTCCCGCGGATAGCGCAGAAGACGCAGATAAAATACCAATGCCCTATTTCTGCGAGATCAGCGAGTTCTGCGGGAGATAAAAACTAATTCTCCCGCAGATAACGCAAAAGACGCTGATAAAATACCAATGCCCTATTTCTGCGAGATCAGCGAGTTCTGCGGGAGATAATAACCAAGTCTCCCGCGGATAGCGCAGAAGACGCAGAGGAAATACAATTGCTAAATTCTGTGAGATCAGCGAAATCTGCGGGAGATAATAACCAAGTCTCCCGCAGATAGCGCAGAAGACGCAGAGGAAATACAATTGCTACATTCTGTGAGATCAGCAAAATCTGCGGGAGATTATTTATTCGAGATCCGCGACATCTGCGGGAGATTTCCCCCAAGCTTATCCACAGGATGCGCACATTCGCCCGCCAACACAATTACATAACACAAGGTTTACAATTTCTTTACGTTAATACAAGAAATTCACCACCTGTTAAAACCAACATTATGCAGCAAAACAAAACCATTTTAGCATTGACCACCGATCTGCTGGCCAATGGCGGATTCAATCATTTAAAAGATGATGAAATTTCGGCGCTGCACCATTTATTACTGCGCCTGCAAGAACCCCTGACGGTGATACAGCAAAAGCTGTTGCTGCGGTTCTGGAGTAATGCAGATGCCGGCAATATTGCGCCTGCATTATTGTACCGCTGCAATGCCATCTTACAACAACGCGGCCTGATGCCTATTGAAGAAATGTGTATGGCGGTGGATATGTATTAACCACCAAGCTTTCACATTTAATTAGCAGGTGCAGGGCAATGTATTTTAACGGCAGCACGTAATTTCATGGTCTCCTTAAAACCTTTGACATGAAATATTTGTGGCTGTTTTTACTGGTAATCCCTTTTGCGGCATTTAACAATGCGTATGATACCAATATAGTGGCAGCCTCTCCCCTTAGTAAGTATTCGCCCGAATGGAGCCAGGCCAAATACAGCGCCTGCAATACTGCAGCCAATGCTGGCTATATGAATGCCGAAGAAAAAAAGTTCATCTACATCATTAACCTGATGCGAACCAATCCGGTATTGTTTGCCAATTCAGTGCTAACAAAGTACCCCGATTCGGCATATATGACCAGTCTTAAAAATTCCTCTTATTATAAATCCTTATTAGTAACGCTGCGCAAACAGGAGCCATTGGGCTTGTTGTATCCCGATTCGGTTTGTTATGTAAGTGCCAATTGCCATGCAGTAACCGCGGGTAAAAATGGCTATGTGGGGCATGAGCGGCAGACGGAAGACTGCAAAGCAAAATGGGTATTTAATGGGGAGTGCTGCGATTACGGACATAATCAGGCATTAGATATATTAATGTCGTTGCTGATAGATGATGGCGTGCCTTCGCTGGGGCACCGTAAAATTTGTTTATCTCCTTATAATAAAATTGGCGTATCGCTGCAACCGCATGCGAAATACAGTAACAATACCGTAATAGATTTTTTATTCTGATTATAAGCTGACCATCTCCATACATCACTAACAGTGTGCAGCAAACGTAATACGCCAACTAACGGCAGTATTTACCTGCAGATTATGTTATAAAAAACAATTTACTCCCTTATTAACTGACCAATATCAGTAAACGTAATTCTGTTAAAATAAATACCTGAATTTCTAAAATAAACTGTAACAGAATCCGTTCTTGGGTTGTAGTACATATTAAACTATGTAGTAATGTAACTACAACCCTATAATAAAATTTCTACTTATGAAAACATTTACCTATTCGAAACCAGCCTTAGTGCTTGCGGGCTTGTTTATTTTCGGCTCTTCGTTACAGTTAGTTGCACAGTGCAATGTAAACGAGAAGTACGATAAGATCATCAGCGGTTATCACTCGTCAATTGCTTTAAAAACCAGCGGTACTTATGCTGTTTGGGGTTCGGCAATGAGTGCTAACGGCAGTACCGATTTATATTCCCCGCAGGATATTACCAATGTTAACTACTCCGGTCTTACTGGCACCATTTTAAAAGCTGCGATGGGTGGCAATAAAAGTGGAGCACAGGTTGATCAGGCCATTTTACTTACTACCGATGGCTTATGGGCCTGGGGTTTTGTTAATATGGTACTTAGCGCCGGATCAAATAAATCAACAGCAGCATTTGGAAGAACCTCTACTACAACTGCCAACGGATTTAACAGCTATGGTTTGGCATCAACAATTACCCCCAATGACGTGCAAAGCATGTTTGCCACTTATCAAACATTGATAATAGTTACAAAAATTGTTGCCGGTGTAGGTGGTGATGTATGGATACTCACACAAACTTCTCTGGCTGTTGAAGGCAATAACGGCGTTGCCACTACGGCAGGTACAAATAAATGGGTACGGCTGATGAAAAGTGCCACAGCGGGCGATTATCTTACTAATGTAGTTACAGCAAGAGGTCAGGTAAGCAGTGCCAGCTATAATGCATTTATGGCCCAAACATCTTCGGGTGCAGTATACTCCTGGGGCAACAGCAGCTTTTTAGGTAATGGTACAGCATCTGCTGCCAGAACAGTTGCCACCCAAATGACCCTGCCAACAGAATCTGGTAATCCCATTGTTCCAAAAATGATTGGCGTTAACCCGTTAACGCCAATCATTTTTGGAACAATGGGATTACC
>JBAXET010000216.1:0-4671 GCA_037140275.1 Ferruginibacter sp.
TTTGCATACAGCATCAGTCCAAGTAATAGTATCATACCGGCTATTTGTGCATACTCTAAAAATTTCTCATTGGGTTTACGGCCCGTGATCATTTCATATAGAGTGAACACTACATGCCCACCATCCAGTGCAGGAATGGGCAGCAGGTTCATAAAGGCTAATGCCATTGAAATAAATGCAGTGAATAACCAGAATGCTTCCCAGTCCCAGCTGTCATGCAAACCGTTGGTCATTCCTTTAAAACCACCAAGTCCTTTATACGCACCTGTTTCTGGTTTAAAGATCATTTTAAACTGGTCTACATAAGAACTTAAAGATTTAACCGCCTTCTTTACACCTGCAGGAAATGATTCTAAAAAAGTATAGGAAGTGTTCTGTAAAGCGAATGACCCAAGACTGTCATACTGTATCCCTGTTAAAGAGTTCAAGCCAATCTTATAGTTACAATCAGGAATCACATTGGCAATAATGGTATCTTTTCCTCTCAGCAATTTAAATACTACTTTTTTGTCTTTTTTATTTTCGAGGTAGGTATTGATCTCATCCGAAAAAGTAATAGGCGTAGAATCTATTGCAATCACCTTATCCCATTCTTTAAATCCTGCCTTGTACGCACGCGTAGTATCTTTTGGCAAATCAAACTTACCTACTATTGCAGGATATCTTGGTGTAATGAAACCTCTTGCCGCTTTGCGGTTTTCAATAACATCATTTAAAAATTTCACCGGTATTTTAATCTGCATTTTTTCTCCGCTACGCTCCAGATCAACAAATCTGTCTTCTGTACCAATCAATATTTTTTCTGCCAGATCATTAAAGTATATAATGGGCTTACCGTTGATAGCTAGTATCTTATCCCCGTTTTTAAATCCAAGGTCTTTGATTTGTTTGTTTTGAATACCAATACCATTTTTTAAACTCGACATCGGAATTTTGGTATCGCCCCAAACCCATAGCACCATAGCATAAATAAAAAATGCCACCAGCACATTCATAATTACCCCACCCAGCATAATAATCAAACGCTGCCAGGCCGGTTTACTGCGGAACTCATAATCTTTAGGAGGCAGTTTCATGGCTTCTTTATCCATGCTTTCATCTACCATACCCGAAATTTTTACATAGCCGCCCAATGGCAACCAGCCAATACCATATTCAGTATCGCCCACTTTCTTTTTAAATAAAGAAAACCAGGGATCGAAGAAGAGATAAAACTTTTCTACCCGGCATTTGAACCAGCGGGCAGTAATATAATGTCCAAACTCGTGAAGGATAACCAATATGGATAATGCCAGTAAAAGCTGTCCCACTTTTACCCCTACCACCGGCCAGTCTATTGCTAATAATGTCATATGCCACTGTCCCCTAAAGGGGAACTTAGTTTTAAAGTTTATAATTTTTTCAAAAAGAATGTCAATTGAACTATTTGAAAATTAAAAATGGTTATTAAACTGCAGACACCCGGTTCTTCTTTAGGGAATGGAAGGGGTTACAGGTTTATTAGTGAAGCGGCAAAATTACGGGCTTCGCCGTCGCTGTCAAAATATTCCTGAAGCGTGGGTTTTTTAATAAAAGCAATATGTTCCATGGTTTTTTCCACCATGGCCGTCATGTCTAAAAAGCCAATACGGTTGCGCAGAAAGGCCCACACGGCAATTTCATTAGCCGCATTCATTACGCAGGGTATATTACCGCCCTTATACAATGCTTCTGTTGCCAATGCTAAATTTCTGAAAGTTTTAACATCAGGTTCTTCAAAACTGAGGTTGGTATGCTTGCGAAAATCAAGTCGGGGGAAATCATTTTTGATGCGCTGCGGAAAAGCCATCGCATACTGAATAGGCAATTTCATATCGGGCAATCCCATTTGCGCCTTAATACTGCCATCTTCAAACTGCACCATACTGTGAATGATGCTTTGCGGATGCACCACTACCTGTATCTGATCGGGCTGTAAATTGAACAACCATTTTGCTTCAATCATCTCCAGTCCTTTGTTCATCAGGGTGGCAGAGTCGATGGATATTTTAGCACCCATGCTCCAGTTAGGATGCTGCAGGGCATGATCTCTTTTTACATTCACAAGATAGTTGGGCTTCTTGCCTAAAAATGGCCCACCGCTTGCCGTTAGTATAATCTTTTCAATTTTATTTCTTCCTTCACCAACCAGACATTGAAATATGGCAGAGTGCTCACTATCTACAGGAATGATGGGGGCTCTTTTTTCCACCGCTTTTTGCATTACCAGGTCGCCGGCAACCACCAGGGTTTCTTTATTGGCCAGACCAACAGCTTTTCCTTTTTCCACCGCTTTCATGGTAGGCTTTAAACCTGCGAAGCCAACAATGCCTGCCAGCATCATATCGTAACTGTCAAAGTCGGCTACTTCTTCCAGTGCTTTTTCGCCGGCAAAAACTTTGGTGAGTGTTTTATCTAAGGCTTCTTTTACTTTTTGGTATTTGGTTTCATCACCAATAACCACTGCATTGGGTTTAAATTCCAGTGCCTGTTTAATCAGTAATTCATCATTGGTTTGCGCGGTAAGAATTTCCACTTCAAATAAATGCGAATTAGCACGGATTACATCCAGTGCCTGTGTACCTATTGAGCCAGTGGAACCAAAGAGTGCGATGCGCTTTAGAGGAGCCTTTTCAGCCATTTAAAAAAGTTGTGAAGCAAATCTAACTTAATAATTGTTGCAACGCAATTTTCACTTTATCAAAATTAAATTTTTGGATAATATTTTGCATTGCCGCCTGAATTTGCTCATTACAAAGGTTGCCGATAGAACCTTCATGGGTATGATCAACAGTGGCAGCATAGGTAAAATTGCCATTTTCAATATCCATGCCTACTTTTTTATAGGCATCGCGGAAAGGCAGTCCCTGTAACACCAGTTTATTCACTTCTTCCACACTGAAGAGGAATTTATATTTTTCATCTTGTAAAAGATCTTTTTTCACCTCAATATTACTCAGCATCAGGCCGGCCATCTGCAGGCAATTGTTCAGGTTTTCTAATGCCGGAATGATATGTTCTTTCAACAGCTGCAGGTCTCTTTGATAACCCGAGGGCAGGTTATTGGTCATGATGATAATTTCATTGGGCAATGCCTGTATGCGGTTACAATGAGAGCGGATCAGTTCAAATACATCGGGATTTTTTTTATGCGGCATGATGCTGCTGCCGGTAGTGAGTTCATCAGGAAAACTGATGAAAGAAAAATTTTGATTGATGAACAGACAGGCATCCATACTTAATTTAGATAAGGTAGCCGCGATATTTCCAATTGCAGCAGCAACAATACGCTCTGTTTTTCCCCTGCCCATTTGCGCATACACCACATTGTAATTTAAATCATCAAAGCCCAGTAACTGTGTGGTCAAGGTTCTGTTGATAGGGAATGAACTGCCATATCCGGCTGCAGAGCCCAATGGATTTTTATTCACCACGGTATAAGCGGCCTGTAAAGTGGTAAGGTCATCCACCAAACTTTCGGCATAAGCGCCAAACCATAAGCCGAATGAGGAGGGCATGGCTAATTGTAAATGGGTATATCCCGGTAACAGGTCGCCTTTATATTTTTCGCTTTGCTGAATCAGTAAATCAAAAAAGTCTTTGGTATTGCCTACCAGTTTTTCAATCTCACTTCTCAGGTATAATTTCAGGTCAACTAAAACCTGATCGTTTCTGCTGCGGGCACTGTGAATTTTTTTGCCGGTATCTCCTAATTTTTCGGTGAGCATTAATTCAATCTGTGAATGAATATCTTCAACTCCTTCATTTAGTTTGAATCCGCCTTTTTGTATCTGCTGGTAAATATTTTTTAATTCTACTTCAAGCAAAGTCAATTCGTCTTTTGTAAGCAAGCCTACCGACTCCAGCATTTTTGTATGTGCTAAAGAACCCAATACATCAAACGGAGCCAGATGAATATCCAGTTCATTATCTTTTCCAACAGTAAATTTTTCTACTTCCTTTAATGATGTTTTGTCTTTTTGCCAGAGTTTCATATAAGTAATAAGTTTTTAAGTTGTAAGTAATAAGTCAACCCCTCACTTTGGAGATTAAGTTAATCAACATGGCCTTTATTTCATTTACAAGTTTTGTAAGTTCGTCATAGTTTGAAAGAGTTAAGTAATTTAAATCCTTTGCCAATAAAACAAAATATTCAGCTTCATTTGCTGACCCAAGCGAGATATTTAAAAAATTGGCAAAATCAGCTTTTGTATTTTTCCCACATCCCTCAGCGATATTTGCTGCAATTGATGAGGATGCTCTTCTTAATTGATTTGTCAATCCATAAGTTTCAGTTTTTGGGAAGGCATCGGAAATTGTATATACCTGAATGGTAAAATAGTGTGCCTTCTCCCAAACCTTTAAGTCTTTATAGTTTTGCATACTTAAAACTTATTACTTATAACTTATTACTTACAACTTATAACTTACAACTTATTACTTACAACTTACTACTTCCTACACAATTTGCTTTACCACTTTTATATAAGTCTCAATACCATCTTTTATTTCATCCAGATAAAGAAATTCATCTGCGGTATGACTTCTTGCGCTGTCGCCCGGCCCCATTTTTAAAGTAGGGAATGGCATCAATGCTTTATCACTTGTTGTGGGTGAACCGTAATAGCCTTTGCCCAAACTCATCCCTGCTTT
>JBAXET010000217.1:0-4666 GCA_037140275.1 Ferruginibacter sp.
CAAAGAGGCTGTTATTGGCTTTATTGTTTTTTATAGAATCAGGTAAAGTACTTTGGTCGCCCAAACGGATATTATCCAATGGGGCAATACCTGTTTTCCAGTTACCATCACGCACATTCCCCATGTACACACCCTGCAGGTCATTTTGTTTGCCCGAAAAATTCCACATAAAATAACGCAGGTACATCCATCCTAACTGGTAGCTGAAAGCGAAACGGATATTCTCACTCATGGTTGGAGCCCTTTCCCAAACACCCTGTTTATCTTTTCCTATGCCCATCCAGTTTCCATAATAATCTGCATGTCCCTGATCATTGCTCTGGTCCCACATGCGGGGGAACAGGTGCATGTCTTCGGGCGCGTATACATACTCTATCTTTCTTCCGTTCTTTTCGTATTTGCCATTACTTTTTACATAGGTTTCGGTAACCTTATTGTCGATTGGTTGAGCCGTAAAATCCTGCCCGTATAAAATTGGCCAGTCGCCATATTGCTCACGGCTTAAATAACCTACCAGTGTAACAGGGTTATCTACATTATACATATCTACAGAAGGATCTGCATTACTGCGTACCATAGTAGTAAAGTAGGAAGAAAAGCAACCCAAAATGGTAAAGGCAAAGCTCCACAATCCAAGTTTTAAAAAGTTCCAGTTATTCTTTTGGGCAATGCGCAGTCCAAAAAATACTACTACAGCAATAAAAACAAAGAAAAAGCTGAAGCCTGAAAAATAAGGCAGGCCAAAACTGTTTACAAAAAGAATATCAAAATTACCGGCTCCTTTGATGGTCCATTGAATCACTCCTTTTTGCACTAAGCCTGTTATAACACATCCTACGGCAAAAGCCCAAAATACACCCCAGTTAGTTACTTTATAACGTTTGTAATAATAAATCATTACAATAGAAGGAATGGTAAGTATATTCAGCAGGTGAACACCGATAGATAAGCCTATTAAAAAGAAAATGAGAATGATCCATCTATCGGCTCTTGTAAAGTGACCTTTAATTCCATTCAGTTCGTCCTCACTAACATTCTGTTCCCATTTCAGCATAGCCCAAAATACTATGGCAGTAAAGAAAGACGACAAAGCGTATACCTCACCTTCAACAGCACTGTACCAGAACGAATCAGAGAAAGTGTAAGCCAAAGCGCCTACCACACCTGCTGCCATTACTGCAAATATTTTTTCACTGCTTAATTCAGCCCCATCTTTTGTAACTATTTTACGTGCAAAGTGAGTGATACTCCAAAATAGAAACAGAATAGTAAAACCGCTGGCCAAAGCACTCATCAGGTTAATACCTGTAGCAGCATGCTGCGGGTCGAATGGCGCCATAAACAAACGGCCAATCAATACAAATAATGGCGCTCCCGGCGGATGCGGAATTTGCAATTTATATGCACTGGAAGCAAATTCTCCACAGTCCCAAAGGCTGCCTGTTGCCTCCATCGTCATAATATACACTGCAGATGCAATGATACAAACAAGCCAACCGGTAATGTTGTTGATACGTTTAAAACTCATATAGTATTGGTTATAAGTTGGCAAATATAATATGTTTACACTACAGAGTTGAACCTTACGTACTAATTATGATTTTTTTTATACGGGCGGTATAAAGAGGTGCTATTATCTTTGAGGTAATGAAGAAAGCGCTACTCCAGTTGCATATTGCCGTTTTTTTGGCGGGCTTTACTGCTATATTGGGCAAACTGATTACCCTTAATGAGGGTTTACTGGTTTGGTACCGGCTTTTAATTACAGTGGTAACACTATTACCATTGCTGATATTTCAAAAGAAATTTGAGTGGCTGGCTTTAAAAGATATGCTGCGCATTTTTGCAGTTGGAGCTATTGTGGCTATTCATTGGGTGGCTTTCTATGGCAGTGTAAAATATGCTAATGTGTCTGTGGCATTGGTTTGCTTTAGCGCTACCGGATGCTTTACCGCTTTTTTAGATCCTTTGATTACCAGAAGGCCTTTTTCAATTGCCGAACTCATGCTGGGTTTACTGGCTATTGCCGGCATATATATCATTTTTGATTTTCATCCCCAGTATAAACTGGGTATTGCTTTTGGAATCATCTCTGCATTGGGAAGTGCCATATTTCCCATTTTTAATAAGCGGCTCATCGTTAGGTTTAGTCCGGAAACCCTCACTTTATACGAGCTGGCCGGCGGTTTATTTGCATTAACCATTCTGGTACCCTTGTACCTGCTTAAATATCCTGCCGCTTATTATTTGCCTACTGCAACTGATTGGGTATGGTTATTGGTAATGGCCTGGTTTTGTACGGTACTTAGTTTTCAGTTGCAGCTGAATGCATTGCAAAAAATATCTGCGTTTACTGTTAACCTCAGTTATAATCTTGAGCCTGTATACGGTATTATTCTGGCCTTTATATTTTTTAAAGAACAGGCAGAACTAAACCCCTGGTTTTATGCAGGGGTTGGATTGATTCTTTTAGCAGTTGTATTGCAGATGTACCGTATTGGGGTACAAAAGAAAAAATAGCGTTATATGGGTTTAAAAGAGAAGATCAGGGTGGCATAACCCGAATTTTCCACATGCTCTATCCTTATGGTATGGGTGCCATCCAGCGCAATCGTTGCACTATGATGGGCATCTTCATCATTCACATATTTTGCAGCGTCCCAAAAATCAATGATCAGTTTTCCATCCACATAAACTTTTACCAGATCATCGGCTGTTACTCCAATATTGTACAGCCCCTTTTTTACTTGTATGGTAGCGTTGGCAACTGTTGCAAAACTGTCGGCCGGTAATTGTTTGCCAATTTCACCCCACCAGGTATAGTTCAGCGATGGTGCCAATTCGGTTTTTACAGCATTGCTGCTGCTGATATAATTACTGAATGCAGTATAGTCTTTGTTTGGGTCATGTGCGCCATCCCATTTGTACCAGTCAACCTTCCATGTTATGGGAGGAGTATAATCCTTAAATGAAAAACTGTAAGGCTGGTGCAGCACTATTTTTTTTCCAAACTGATCTGTAAAATCTGGTCCGTTATATTCCAAATTGATCAGTACATCGTTATCAATTTTTTCAGCAATTATTGTTGCAGGAAAACTACCTTCTGTTTGCTGGTAATACCTGATGCCTTTGGAGCTGATCAGCTTCCAGCTGCCTCCTTTGGGCCCTAATACATCAAGATGATACCGGTGGCTGCTGTCTATCTGCCTTAAAAAAAGCATGGGGTATTTAAAATCATAAGGTCCCCATTCGGTAATACGTATCTGGTCTTTCCCTGAAGGAGTATTCAATGCCGGAATGTCTTTTTGTTTCCATGTGTTTAGCAGGGTAATATTTTCTGCAGCAGAATCTAGCACGGTTGCAGGTTCGCTGATAATATTTTCAACAGTACTGTCTTTTTTAAATGCCGTCTTCACATTATTATATTCGTTTTTATACAAAACAATATTGCTGGTTAAAGTGGCATCCAGTGCAATATTTTCATTGCTGAATTTGTTTTGCCAAAAATCATAACTATTGCTTCTGGTATCTCTGGCTTTAGCATAGCCCCAGTCGGAAGGTTGTGTTTTTCTGGCCCATAGTTTTACAGCAGCTACTTTATTATTTTCAAAACTGTTATTGCTGATATTAATATGCTGGCCATGTTCAATGGCTATTCCAATTCTGTTTTTACTGATCTGATTACCGGTAACAGAAGTTTCCCAGCTATAGCCACCCCATATACCATGATCGCATTCATTGATGATATTGTCTCTGATAATATTTTTACTAAAAGTTACTTCCACGCCATTGGTAGGGGCATAGCTAAAATTGTTTTTGATGAGATAATTATCATTACATCCCCCTTTTCCATCATCCATGGTACTTTGTCCGGCCCATAAAAAAAATCCATCGCCGCCATGGGTAACACTATTGTAAGCAAACAGGTTATTGCTGCATTGTTCAAAAACTAAAATGCCTGCACTGTCCTGGCCGCGGTTATAAAAACCATGACTGTAGCCCCGTACATTAAAATCGAGTTGGTTGTGCAGCACATTATTTCTGCTGCTTAGGTACATACCAATACCCAATGCCGAGTTAAAGGAAAAATTATTGTTGGTAATGGTGCCATCATTACAGCGCATCATCATCAGCGCAGATTGCCCGCCTGTAATGGTATTATTGGTTATTATACTCCTGCTGCAATCTTTTAAATAAATACCGGCACCGTAGCGCAGCCATTCGTCATGTTCATTATGGTGAAAGCTCATCCAGTCGCTCAGGTCTTCACCCCACCAGGTGCTTTGTAAATGCTGGCGGTAGTTATAGCTAAAATCAGAGCCTTCAATTTTTAGATTCTTACAACCCTGGGCCATGATAGCCACTTTATACCCGTTTACAATGGCGTTTTTAATGGTAATATTATTTCCTTTTACCAAAATAGCCAGTCCGTAAAATTCATTGGGCAGCTGTTTATTATTACTGCCGTGCAACACTGCCTTATTAAAATCAACCGTAATATTATTGCCTTCAATCCTAATAAGCGGAACCTGCAGGCTGTCGGATGCATTGAGCTGATAAGTTCCCTTTTTAATTTGTATGGAAGTACGGATAACCATATTGGGTTTTAGTGGCAGCTGGGTGGCAGCCTTCAAAATGCTGCAGATTGTGATACCCAGTAAGGCAC
>JBAXET010000218.1:0-4633 GCA_037140275.1 Ferruginibacter sp.
TGGTGCCCAGAACAGGATTCGAACCTGCACATCCTTGCGAACGCTGCCACCTGAAGGCAGTGCGTCTACCAATTTCGCCATCTGGGCATTTTACCGGTTAATCATTTTACCAATTAACCATTTTACCAATTAACAAATTTACCAATTAACTAATTAACGACTAACCTATCAACGTCATTCAGGGTTGCAAATGTAAAACCAAAATTGATTTAAACAAAAACTATATCTCCCTGGTTCTCCATCCCGCCAAAATAACTCCCAAAATAACCAGTACAGTACCTATAATCTGAGCAGGAAAAGTTTTTTCTCCTAAAATAAAATGTGCCTGCAATAT
Source organism: Ferruginibacter sp. (assembly GCA_037140275.1). Taxonomy (GTDB): domain Bacteria; phylum Bacteroidota; class Bacteroidia; order Chitinophagales; family Chitinophagaceae; genus Ferruginibacter. The sequence continues at coordinate 335 of JBAXET010000218.1, forward strand.
TGTAGATACCGGACCAATACTGGACACAATGGCCACATTACTGGAGCCAATGCGCTTTACCCCTGCCGAAATTAAAAAAGTAGGTATTACTGTGGCAACAAGAGCCAATAATATACCATACATCCAAAATGATGGCTGCCCTGCCTGCAAAGCAGTATAATCGCCATTAATTGCATAATGCAGCAACACCCCAAGCGAAGCTACCGTTGTACCATATGCGGTATACTTAACAGCACCTATTTGCGGAATCAACTGGCCGCCGCCGGCAGTAAAAAAACCAAAACTAAGCGCACATAAGAAAATTAAAAAACTACCCCAGTAAAAGTTGGGGTTACCAGCATCTATTTTTAATTCGCCATAATATGCAATGGCAATGCCCATATAGGTGACCAGCAATGCCCATTTTTGCATGCCGGATACTTTTTCTTTAAATACCCAGGCTGTTATTAAAACTGTAATTGAAGGATAGAGAAACAGGATCAGGCGTTCCAGCCCTGCAGAAATATATTGCAGTCCTAAAAAATCTAAATAACTGCTGATATAATAGCCCATTAAACCTAATACAATCAAAAAGCACCATTGCTTAGCAGTCATTTTTACATTCCTCTGCGAACGAATTTGGAAAAAAGCCACAAGCAAATAAAATGGTAAAGAACAGATCATTCTTACAGCCAGTAAACTCAGTGCATCTACCTTAATATCAATAAATGCTTTTTTTACAATCACTGCTTTTGTAGAAAACAGGATGGCACCAATAAAAGTGATAATGAAACCAGTGAGCGATATTTTTACTGCATTTTTATTCATAAAAATTAAACCCCGGCATTATTTCCGGGGTTATTAAAATAATACGCTTTAATAATTTCACCCCTTTTGGGGATGGGGGCTACGCACTTACATTAAAATCCCTCAACGCATCATTCAAACTGGTTTTTAAATCAGTAGAGGCTTTGCGCTGCCCAATGATCAAGGCACAGCCTACACCAAATTCACCGGCCGGAAATTTTTTGTTGTAGCTGCCGGGTATTACCACGCTTCTTGCAGGTACCCTGCCCTTCATTTCTACAGGTGTATCACCACTAACATCAATTATTTTGGTCGACTGGGTTAATACCACATTGGCACCCAGTACTGCTTCTTTTTCAACAATCACCCCTTCAACCACAATACAACGACTACCAATAAAACAACCATCTTCAATAATCACCGGAGAAGCCTGTAAAGGCTCCAGTACACCACCAATACCAACACCTCCGCTTAAGTGTACGCCCTTGCCTATCTGTGCACAGCTCCCCACGGTTGCCCATGTATCCACCATCGTGCCTTCATCTACATACGCTCCTATATTTACATAGCTGGGCATTAATACCACATTCTTTGCTAAATAAGCACCATATCTTGCCACCGCATGAGGTACTGCCCTTACACCCAAAGAAGCATAATCGCTTTTCAGTTTCATTTTATCATAAAATTCAAAAGGAGGTAAAGTAAAGGTTTCCATTTGCTGTATACCAAAATACATCAGTATGGCTTGTTTTACCCACTCATTTACCTGCCAGCCGTTATCGGTTGGAGATGCAGTGCGTAAGCGCCCCTTGTCTACTTCTTCAATTACGGATCTTACCGCATCGGAATATTTGGCCTCCTTTAATAATTCCCTGTTACCCCAGGCAGTTAATATCAGTTCTTTCATTATTTAAAATTTTGCCGAAATTAATATTATTATGGCAAAAACCGCAGATACATTATTGTGCAGGGGCGCTGCAATAATTAAAACAGTAAATCATTAATATAATCGCCAATTAACCAACCCTATTTATTTATGGTTAAACTATCTTTGTAAATATGAATATTGGGTTTGATGCAAAAAGGGCTTTTCAGAATAATACCGGTTTGGGGCATTACAGCCGCACGCTAATTACATCGATGGCACAATATTTTCCCGAACACCAGTATTATTTATTCAGCCCTAAAATTACAGCACTATTTGAAACCTCCATTTTCAGTAATATTCATTCCATTGCTCCGTCAGTTTTTCCATCCTCTATATTTAAAAGTGCCTGGCGCAGCAACTGGGTAAAAAAAGATTTACATAAAGTCAATATTGATATTTATCATGGTCTTAGCCACGAAATTCCAATTGGCATTGATACAACAAATATCAAATCAGTTGTTACAATTCATGACCTGATATTTGAACGCTACCCCAACCAGTACAGCAAAATTGATGTGCAGATCTACCGTAAAAAATTTATGTATGCCTGTAAACATGCTGATAAGATAATTGCTATCAGCAACCAGACCAAGCAGGACATTATTGATTTTTATAAAATATCAGAAGAAAAAATAAAGGTTTGCTATCAAAGCTGCAATCCTGCATTTTTCAATAAAACTACCGCTGCTGAAAGGGAAATGGTGAGACAAAAATATCACCTGCCAGCCCGGTTTTACCTATATGTTGGATCAATTATAGAACGTAAAAATTTACTCACTGTTTGTAAAGCATTAAAAGATTTAGACAACAATATCCCCCTGGTGGTAATTGGCAATGGCGATGCTTACCTTCAAAAAATAAAAACATTTATTGCCGGCAACCAATTACAACAAAAAGTAATTTTTTTATCCGAAACAGCTGCTGCAAAAAATGACGATGCATTTAAGTCGGCAAAAGATTTTCCGGCAATTTATCAATGTGCGGCTGCTATGATATACCCAAGCATTTTTGAGGGGTTTGGCATACCTGTACTGGAAGCATTGGCCAGCGGGCTGCCCACCATAACAAGTAACACCAGTTGCCTGCCCGAAGCGGGCGGTAATGCAGCACTATATATAGATCCTTTAAGTATAGCGGAAATGAAAGCTGCCATGATTTCTGTAATGGATGATACTTCTTTAAGGAATGAAATGGTGGAAAAAGGATTCAAACATGCAGCGCAATTTTCGCAAAAACAATGTGCCAATACCGTGATGGAAGTATATAAAAATATATAATGGATTTTGAAAACGACATACAAAATTGTTTAACCGTATTGAAAAACGGAGGGCTCATCCTCTATCCCACAGATACCATCTGGGGTATTGGATGCGATGCCACTAATGAAGTTGCGGTTGCAAAAATTTATCAGTTAAAAAAACGTGCCGATGAAAAAAGCATGATCATTTTACTTGCAGCAGAAAGAGACCTGTTGCAATATGTAACACAACCCCACCCCGGAGCATTTGATTATTTAAACACCACACAAAAACCAACTACCGTTATTTACGAAGGTGCCATCAATCTTGCTGATAACCTGGTAAATCAGGATGGCAGTATTGCCATACGTATTGTTAAAGATGAATTTTGCAAACAGCTGATCAAACGTTGCAGAAAGCCATTGGTATCTACCTCCGCAAATATAAGTGGTAACCCTGCTCCGGTAAATTTTTCAGCTATTGATGATGCAATAAAAAACGGTGTTGACTTTATCGTTCAACACCGTCAAAATGATGTAACACCAGCAACACCATCAACTATTGTAAAATGGAACGCAGATGGCAGTTTAGCCGTACTGCGTTCCTGAATATTTAAAGTGTAATTCCAATACCTGCCTGAATACTCTGGTTGGTCCACTTGTCTTTATTGTCAATATCATTGATATTACTTAAGCCAACAGCATACCGTCCGTATATTCTGAAATGCGAAATATTCAATTGTATACCACCCAGCATGCTCAGATCGCCGCTTTTAAAAGCATCTTTGCCATTATCTAAAAAAGTTTTACTCTTATTTATCAGAATGCCAAACTGCGGGCCCGCCTGAAAGCTGAGCAACTTTCCTGCATTATAATTTAACAGCAGCGGAATGGTAACATATTTTAATTGTACACCACTTAATTTATTCAGTTTATAGATATCACTAAACTGGCTGGAAGTATCAATATTTAACTGATTGAATAATACTTCGGGTTGAATGGCAAATTTTTTGCCTAAGCCAATAGTTGCAAATCCACCCATATGATATCCATAGGAAAACTGGTCGTTAAATGTTTTGCCTGATATCTTGTTAATAGTAGCGCCGCCTTTAACACCAATTTTTAAGCCTTGTGAAAAAGCTGAAATACTGAGGATACTGATTACTGCGGTTAATAAGAGTTTTGTCTTCATGATTAATTGTATTTGGTTGTATTTAATGATTCAACTAATATGCCAACAACAAAAACAGTTATCTAATTTTTTGTTAAGAGCAGCTATCAAAATGTTAAACCTGCAGTTATTGCATATATGGTGCTTAATCTTTTACTGGTAGTTTTGGGTAAATAA
>JBAXET010000219.1:0-4624 GCA_037140275.1 Ferruginibacter sp.
ACCGAAAGCACAGTAAAATTGCCTTCTGCTTTTACCTGTATACTTTGCTTATTGATATAAGGTGAAATGCCCTTGAACACCATTTCGCTGGTGCCGGCAACAATAGTGGTTTTTGCCGACCTGCTGATTTGCGCTCCATTTAGAAATACGGTGGCTTTTTCAATCTTGCTGTCGATTGTTTTTTGGAGAGATTGAGCACTACTGCTTTGTACAAATATAATATATACGATTACTGTCAGCAGTGTAGTGGTGATTGCTTTCATGATAAATTTTTTATCATGATGCCTGCATTTATTTGATTACATAAGCCGAAATCGCTTATTTACTTTTCTTTTTCCAGTATTTCAAACTGCCTGCTGATACTGGTGCCGTTTTCATCTACTAATGTTATAATATGTTTGCCGGGAGCGGGGTTCAATGCCATTTGATGAAAGTTTTTTGTGGTGCCAATAAAATCATCATCGAGGCTCCAGAAAATGGTAGTGCCGTTTTTACGATGAGCGGCAGTAAAAATAGTCTTGCCTTTTTCGCCACTTACTTCCAGCGGTACATAAATTTTAGCATCGGGTTGCGGGTAGATGATCTCCATTTGTTTGCCGGTTTCGGCATAGTCGCAGCCGGCTTTAAACGGAGGCAAAATGATATAATCAGCGTTCTTTTGTTTGTAATAATATTCCATTGCCGGACTAAGTATGAACCAGCTTTTATGCTGCATATTAGAAGGGCTTTCGCATTGCTCTGTTACCCGGTACATTCCTGCAGCATCTAAATGAATGATTTTATGATAAGGGCATAAGGGCGCTTTGGTTCCATTAGGCGGCATAAATAATGTATCCACATCCGGACAATCAATATTGGCTCTAAAACCACTTTGCCTGCATACCGGCACAAATGAAAAATTGTACACGGGCTTTTGAAACCATCCTGCATCGGGTAATAAACGAAAAATATCAAATAGTACAGGCGCTGCCGTTTGTATACCTATTAATCCCGGCCGGCCTTCACCATCAGTATTGCCCACCCATACTGCAATCACATGTTTGGGTGTAACGCCAATGGCCCAGCCATCTCTAAAACCAAAACTGGTACCCGTTTTCCAGGCAATTTTTTTAGAAGAGCTGAACTGCTGCCATAATCCTTCTTCACCGGGGCGCATCACTTCTTCCATGGCCTGAAAAGTAAAATAGATGGAAGTGGGGTCGAGGGGGATGTTGGGTGCTGGATACTTGATACTGGATACTGGATGCTGGATGCCGGATGCAATATAATTTGCCGGATGAAAATCACCGGCATTAAACTTACCATGATTTTTTGTTTGGTGATTGAGGGTACGGGCCATGCTGGCGTATACCCCTGCTAAATCCCACATGGTAACTTCACAACCACCCAATATCAAACTTAATCCATAGGTATCTGCACTGCGGTTTAATGTGGTGATGCCGCAATGTTGTAAGGTTTCGTAAAACCGCTGGTACTTGTATTGTTGTAATAATTTTACCGCAGGAATATTTAAACTTCTTGCCAGTGCCCGGTTGGCGGGTACCGCACCATCATAACCCAAATCAAAATTCTGGGGCGCATAACTTCCTATTTGAGTTGGAATATCCGGAATGATAGCATTGGGCAAAATCAAGCCATCACTTAACATGGAAGCATAGAGTATGGGTTTTAATGCACTGCCCGGACTTCGCGGAGCCGCAATTACATCTACATCACTTTCCATTTCTTTATTTGCGGGATCATAAATATTGCCTACATATGCAATACTGTTGCCTGTTTCCACATCCAGTACTAAAGCACAGACATTATTAATACCATTGCCTTTTAATACCGACTGATGTTGTTGTATAATACGGGCAATGTTTTTTTGCAGCGTGCCGTCAATAGTGGTTTTTATTTTTGTTTCTCCATTGCTTACTGCATTAGCATTTTTAAATCGTTGTAATAAATGTGGTGCCAACTGAGGTAATGCCATGGGTTGCCCGGGTAGGGGTTCCAGTTTAGCTAAATCACAACTGCTTTGATTGATTTTTTCTGCTGCCAGTAATTTGTCTAATAAAATATTACGCTTCTTTAATAAAGTTGCTCTGTTCTTTCCCGGATGTACTAAGGCAGGTGCATTGGGTAATACAGCCAGCGTGGCCATTTCGCCCCAGCTAAGCTTTTCTGCACTTCTCCCATAATACCGCCATGCAGCTGCATCCAGTCCCACTACATTACTGCCAAATGGAGCATTACTTGCGTAAAGTGCCAGTATCTCTTTTTTGGAGTACGACATTTCAAGTCTTACTGCCAGTATACTTTCTTTCAGTTTATTCCAGATGCTGCGCTTGTCATCTTTTTTAGATAATCGTATCACCTGCATCGTTAGTGTACTGCCTCCTTGTACCACGCCTTTATTTTTTACATTCTTTACCACAGCCCTGCCAATAGAAACCGGATCTACGCCGGGGTGTTTAAAAAAACGCTTGTCTTCAAATGTGGTAATGCAGTCAATGAATTTTTGCGGCACATTTTTATTATAGGGAAAACGCCATTGTCCGTCAGCTGCAATAGTGGCATTTAATAAATTACCATCAGCATCTTCAATTATATAACTGGTGGGTGCATTGAATAATTTTTTGGGCAACGAAAACCAAAACCACAGTAATACACCCAGCAATATAGCCAGTTTTATTTTTGCTGATCTGCTGCGCAGGTTTACAGATGGAAATATGGAGCGAAAAATTTTCAATGAATAAAATTAAAAATATAGAACACTGATGATACTGATTTGACTGATTAGCACAGATATAATAAGTTAAATCAGTGTTCTGCCTGTTAACGTAAAAAATAGAACACTGATGACACTGATGTGACTGATTAGCACAGATCCAATAAGTATTAAACAGTCTAAAAAGTTAAATCTGTGTTCTACCTGTTAATGTAAAAAATAGAACACTGATAATACTGATGTGACTTATTTACACAGATAAAAACAGTGTTCATCAGTCCAATAAGTTCCATCAGTGTTCCATCAGTTCCATCAGTGTTCCATCCATTATTGCACTACTTCCACCCACTTGCCATTCACTCCTGCAGAAACGGTATTGTCGTACATCGCTTCGCAATAAGTGCCCGGTAAAAAATACCTGCCTAAATACGAAGCATTCAGCTGTACATAATAGGTGAGGGTTTCGTTTACAGTAATATTGAAATACGTGTATACCCTGTCATCACGAATATCCTGATATGTGGAGTAAGAAGATTTAAATGCGCCTTCACCACCCAGCATTCTTGCATTTAAAATCTCCCATCCGCTTGGGAAAATTTGTGATAAAGCCATCTGTGTGTAATACCCATGTCCGCCCGGATTTTTGATCACTACTTTCGCAACAAAATCGCTGCCCTGTTTCAACTGATTCACTTCAATGGCTTTTCCATCCTGTGTAAGATAACTTACATTCATCAGCAGCATGGAGGGGTTATTATTTACTTTCAAACTATCACCTGCCAAAGGTTGTCCCTTTGTAATAATGCGCACATACAAAGTGTTACTGCCTTTGTTGGTGATTACCACAGGGCTGCTGTTCTGATCTTTAAAAGCAACAGGCAACTGACGGATATAAGTAGCCGAATTAATATCGGTTTGTTTACCCGCAATACTGGCACTGGAAATGATCTTTGCACCACTTGGATTTTTACCACAGAATTTTGCAATGGCAATTAAACTGTAAGCGGTGGTTTGTGTACTATACCAGTAATCCTGTGCTAATTTACCTGCGATCTGTTTCATCAGTTCTTCTGCTTTGGCTCTTTTGCCCAACAGGGTTAAAGTTTCTAACACCATCGCTTCATCTCTTACATCAGAGCCGTAGGTATAGCCCCAGCTTGTTCTTACAGGGAATGTAACTGATAAACCACTGATGAGGTCTAATGCAATATTATCCTGTCCGGCTAATTTATACGCAGCAGCCAAACGCCATTTGGCTTCAGCAGATAAATATTTGAATTCCTTCAAACGGTTCATGGCTCCCAGTTCTGGTGCTTTTGCCAATGCTAAAGTGTATAACCTGTATGATTGTATCAGGTCGCCACCATAAAAATTATTGGTACTGGGTACCCAGCTATTGGATTTACCACGCTGGAAATTTTTCCACTGCTGCAGCATATAATCACTCACCAAATAACCATTGCTTTGTGCTTCCACTAAAAAATGACCGGCATAATTACTACCCCATTCATCACTTTCATTTAAGCCCGGCCAGTAGCTGAAACCACCATCGGGGCGCTGGAAATTTTGCAATTTAAAAATACCTGCTTTCACATTTTTGTCTACCTGTGCTTTTTTGTATTCATCCAGATCTGTGAGCTGATTTAATACCAACTGCGGGAATACTGCAGATGTGGTTTGCTCAATACAACCATGCGGATACTCAATTAAATAATCTAACCGCTTTTGTAAATTCATGGATGGCACACTCGAAATTTCAATCGTTGCTGAACTTGTAGCTGCCACACCAATTGGTGCAGTACTTGTTTTCCATTGCTGCCCTGGTGCTAATGTAATTTCACTGTAACTGGTTACAGGCGGATTAGGATTTCGTATATCCAGTTCCACTTCATAATCTGCTTTTTCACTGCC
>JBAXET010000220.1:0-4611 GCA_037140275.1 Ferruginibacter sp.
AATGAACCAGGACATCATCAATCTCGACGACATAGAACAACCAGAAAGCGACGAACTATTTGAACGCTTAACCATTACTATCGATAAAGGACAGGATCCGCTGCGTATCGATAAATTTTTAATGAGCCGTATTGAAGGCGCAACCCGAAATAAAATTCAGCAGGCCATTGATAATGAAATGGTGCTGGTAAACGATAACCCCATAAAGAGCAATTATAAAGTAAGGCCGCACGACAAAATTGTAGTGTATGATACCAGAAACCCCGAAAGCAGTGAGATCATTCCTCAAGATATTCCTTTGGCTATAGGTTACGAAGACGATGACATATTAATTGTGAACAAAGCTGCAGGCATGGTAGTACATCCAGGCAGTGGTAATCCTAACGGCACATTGATTAATGCAATCGCTTATTATTTAAAAAAAAATCAGCCTGATATTGACGAAAGCGTATTGCCCCGTTTTGGATTGGTACACCGCATTGATAAAAACACCAGTGGCATTCTGGTAATGGCCAAAACACCCAATGCCATGAGCGATTTGGCAAAACAATTTTTTAACCATACTGTACACCGCCGTTACATAGCATTAGTGTGGGGCGATTTTGAACAGGATGAAGGTACTATTGTGGCTCATGTGGGCAGGCACCTGCGCTTTAGAAAATTATTTACAGCCTATCCGGATGGCGACCACGGTAAAGATGCCATTACGCATTATAAAGTTCTGGAACGATATAATTATGTTACGCTGGTGGAATGCAGACTGGAAACCGGCCGTACCCATCAGATACGGGTACACATGCAGTTGATTGGACATCCCTTGTTTAATGATGATTTTTATGGCGGCGACCGTATTGTACGCGGCACCGTTTTTACCAAGTACAAGCAATTTGTAGATAACTGTTTTGCGTTATGCCCACGTCAGGCATTACACGCCAAAGAGCTGGGTTTTATACACCCCACTACAAAAGAAAAAGTACATTTTGAAAGTGAACTGCCGGAAGACATGAAAGCAGTAATTGAAAAGTGGAGAAACTATATTGGGCATAAAGAGCAATAGTGCAGATCTATTACAGAATAATTTACCATTGCAGTTCAAACTATGAGCTATTAAACTAACCGGTAGAAAAATACTTTTCTATGCATTGGGTCAAGACATAAATCATACATACATGAGCAAGTATATAAAAATCAGAAATATTTTTAATAGTATCTTTTAATTTAAATTCAGCAGTACAATGAAAATAGCACTCACGCTTATTTTGTTTCTGTTAACGAAATTGCTATTTGCGCAAACAACAACCCATCAGCCCAAAAGTGCAGAAAAAAGTATAACCATAGTATTCACTAAAACATGGGGTAACTGTGGCATAAAAGCATTGGCTATTGCGGGCGATACCGCCAGGATTGACACCTGCCATAAAAAAACAGAAAACTCATTTTCAGCAGGCAGCACTGAATTGGTAAAAAGCAATAATTTATACAGCTGGGTAATGAGTATAACCACTGCACAATGGATGCAGATGGAGATGGAGATCAACAAAATAAACTACTGCGATTATGCCATCCCTTTTGATATAGAAGTAAAAGAAAATGGCAGGGAGTATAAATATTCATTGAACCGAATCAGCCATTGTTACCCTGATACTGCTAAATATATTTTAGAAGCATTAGAAAAATATTTTAATAACATTTGACAACCGGAATATCCTGCAGCTAATAAATTGTTTAACATAGCTGCGAATCACAAGCAATATATTAAACTTAGTAAAAGGCCTATATTAATAGAAGATTAAATTTTGATAAAAAATGTTTCAACAGCATTCAAAGGCTTTAACAGGCATACTGCTAACCCTTTTCATTACAGCAGCCATCGTTTTATTTACAGCACCGGTAGCATTTTGGATAACAGGCCTTACAAAGATAAACGCCGGCATTTTCTTTACCTCCCGGTTATTAATCTGGGGTAGTCTGGGTTTTGTATTTTATTATGCCCGTTTTATTGAACAACAGCCTTTGCTGATATGGAAAGAATCTGTAAACAATATTGGATATTATTTTTTATCCGTGCTTGCTGTATTAGGGGTGGTATATTTAGGTTCCGGTATAATAGGCGGTATTTTATTTGCCATTACCCATAATAAAGGCAGTGTAAAACTGTTTGAAATGGTACAGTTCTTTAAACACAATATTCCTTTTTTAATATTTACTGCCGCAACAGCCGGAGTGGTGGAAGAATTAATTTTCAGAGGTTATATACAACCAAGACTGGAATTATTATTTAAAAATTCATGGGCAGCTATAATAGCAAGCGCTCTTTTATTCGGCTTATTACATATTACCTACGGAACGCTTTCCAATGTGGTAATCCCTATATTTATCGGTCTGGTGTTTGCATGGTATTATAAAAAATACCGAAACATCAAAGTACTGATTGCCTGTCATTTTTTAATTGATACCATATCATTATTCATTCTTATTAAAACGCATTAAGCAATTTAATTTCTTATTGCTCCCCTATTTCTTTAATTGCACTATTCATTACCTCCGAATCTTTTCTTCTGATCTTCCTTTGCAATCGCAATGATGCAAACAAAAATACAAACCCGATGATGGCCACAAAAAAAGCCCCGAAATAATAAGGAATGCTATATGCCAAATCCCCGGGCGCATGTTTAAAAACTTTGCCAGGACTTGCAACATATGCCAGTATATTTAAAAAAATAAGTAGTACCCCAATAAAAAGATAAACAGTTCTTCTTGTTTTCATATAATTTTATTTTTTTTTAAAATTACATATTTTCTCAAATTTAAATTAACTTCCTGTTATCCGAATACTCCCCTTATTGTCCGCAATTTTATGTTAACTTCAATACCAGTTAAACCAACTGATTCTTAAAACTGACTTCACCTAAATTATTCAGTATGACAATTGAAGTATTTATAGCAAAGCAGCTTCCTGAAAGACAGGATATACTTACAAAAATCAATACCATTATCATTAAAGAAGATACCACCATTACTGCAACGATTGCCCCCATGATGGGAAAAGAAATGATCATATACAATGCGCCCGGCACATTCAAATATGGTTTGTCAAGTATGAAGCAATATATGTCTTTGCATGTATTGCCGATGTACGGCTCAGAAAAAATATATGCAAAATACAAAGCTTTATTACGCAAAGCAGCTTTTCAAAAAGGCTGCATCAATTTTAAAAATGAAGAAGAGTTGCCTATAAAAATTGTATCGCAATTAATTAAAGATTGTGCAAAGATCGACCTTCGTGCCATAAGGGAAGCTTACCTGAAGGCAAAGAAAAATAAATAAGCAGATTGTTACAGATTCATAAACTGAATTTGTATTAAAGCAAAATGAAAAGAAAGCTCAATACATTCACCAAATTATACCGTTTCTGGAAAAAGATTGGCCCGGGCCTCGTTACAGGCGCCAGCGATGATGACCCTTCTGGCATTGCAACTTATTCGCAAGCAGGTGCAGCCTATGGCCTAGCCACCCTGTGGACCTCCATTGTTGCATTTTCCCTGATGGCAGCTATTCAGCAAATGTGTGCAAGAATTGGATTGGTAACTTCACAGGGCCTTACAGGCACATTAAAAAAACATTATCCAAGGCCAGTATTATACCTGATGCTGGTTTTCAGCTTTCCTGCCATAGTGATGAATATTGGTGCCGATATTGCAGGGATGGGTGCTGTGGGTAATTTATTATTTCCCGCAATAGATGCCACATTCTTCAGCGTTTTTTTTACTGTATTATTATTAGGACTGATCATTTATCTTCCCTATCAAAAAATTGCATCTGTTCTAAAATATGTTTGCATTGTAATGCTGGTTTATTTTATAGTGCCATTTTTATACAAGCAGGATATACCCGCTATTTTAAAAGCCACTTTTATACCCAGTTTTAGTTTCGATAAAAATTTCATTGCCATTCTGGTCGGAATTTTAGGCACTACAATTTCACCTTACCTTTTTTTCTGGCAAGCATCTGTTGAAGTAGAGGAAATGAAACACAGAAAAAAAATGCTTGTGGTTGATAAAAAAATTATCAAAAGCATGAAAAAGGATATCGATTTTGGCATGACGGTTTCAGGATTTGTAATGTATTTTATCATTTTAACAACAGGCACTGTTTTATTTAATTCGGGGGTGCACCAGATAGATACTGTGGAGCAGGCAGCTTTGGCATTAAAACCTTTGGCAGGCAATCTGGCTTATTTACTTTTTGCCATTGGTGTAATTGGAACCGGACTGATTGCTATACCTGTTTTAAGCGGTTCATTATCGTATATTTTTACAGAAACCTTTGGCTGGGAACAGGGATTAGATAAAAAATTTCATGAGGCCAAAGGTTTTTATGTAATCATTGCCATTTCATTGTTACTGGGTTTATCGATGAACTATATTGGCATCTCCCCTATAAAAGCATTGATTTATACCGCTATTTTATACGGTGTTACAGCCCCTGTTTTAATTGCTATCATTCTGCATATCTCCAATAACAAAAAAATTATGGGAGAATTTACCAATAGCAGGGGCGCCAATATTTTAGGCCTACTGGCTTTACTTATCATGACTGTTGCTGCTGTAC
>JBAXET010000221.1:0-4594 GCA_037140275.1 Ferruginibacter sp.
CAGGTAAAGCGAATATGAATTTCGTTACCGGGATATACCGGTTTGGTAAAACGCAGTTCATCAATACCATAATTCAGCAACACCGGATTTTTTTCATAACTGTCAACAAATAATCCTGCAGCAATACTCATTATAAAATAACCATGTGCTACCTGCTGTTCAAACATGGTTCCTGTAAAATCGGTGGTTTTTATATGCGCATAAAAATGATCACCGCTTAAATCTGCAAAGCGGTCAATATCCTCAGCAGTAATTACTCTTTTTTCAGTGATCAGCTGATCACCGATAACCAGTTCTTCAAAATATTTTTTAAAGGGATGTTTACCGGGATCTTTTCCCGCAGCATTGGGCTGGTACACGTTGGTAATAGCCGTAATCATATTGGGCGAACCCTGTAATGCAGTACGTTGCAAATAATGTTTTACACCCCTGATACCACCCATCTCTTCGCCACCACCGGCACGCCCCGGGCCACCATGCACCAGTAACGGTAAGGGTGAGCCGTGACCTGTACTTTCTTTGGCACATTCATTATTCAGTACTAATATTCTGCCATGATGTGATGCCGCATTAATAACATATTGCTTTGCAATTTTTTCATCAGCAGTTACAATAGAAGAAACCAAACTGCCCTTACCCATCTTGCTTAATACAATGGCTTCGTCTAAGTTCTTATATGGCATAATGGTACTCACCGGACCAAAGGCCTCCACTTCATGCACTGCTGCTGATGTAAATGGTTTGTCATTCATTAATAATAAAGGCGATAAAAATGCGCCTTGTTCTGCATCGGCATCAATAACACTTACACTATCCAAACTGCCATATACTATTTGAGAAGATGCCAATAGTTTTTGTACCTGCGCTTTAACTTCTTTGCGTTGTGTTTCTCCAGCCAGACTACCCATTCTTACTGCAGCATTTAGCGGATTGCCAATAGTGGTTTGTGCTAATGCAGTACCAATGACTTTCCATATATCTTCCATTTTATTTTCCGGTACAAATATTCTGCGTATACCGGTACAGCGCTGTCCGGCTTTTAAAGTCATTTCTTTTCTTACTTCTTTTACAAAAATATCCCACTCCGGCATACCCGGTTGTACATCATTGCCCAGCACTATACAATTTAAACTATCGGCTTCCATCGTAAAGGGAACATTCTCTCTTAAAATATTAGGATTCGATTTCAGCATCAATCCTGTAGAGGCACTGCCTGTAAACGTAACTACATCTTGTGATGTTACATGATCTAATAAATCGCCGGCACTACCACAGATTAATTGTAGTGCGCCTTCGGGTAATATCTTGCTGGCAATAATTTCTTTTACTACCGCTTCTGTTAAATAAGAAGTTACTGTTGCAGGTTTTACAATACAAGGCATGCCTGCTAATAAATTCACCGCAATTTTTTCCAGCATGCCCCATACCGGAAAGTTGAATGCATTGATATGAATAGCCACACCTTCTTTAGGGGTAAGAATATGTGTGCCCATGAAGCTATTGTTCTTGCTCAGGTTATGACTTTCGCCATCGATGCAAAATATCTCATCCGGAAATTTTCTTCTTAATGATGCATTGGCAAAAAGGTTACCGATACCTCCTTCAATATCTACCCAGCTATCGGCTTTGGTGGCGCCAGATTGGTAACTGATAGTATAAAATTTATCCAGATGATTTCTTAAATAAAATGCCAGTGCTTTAAGCATATTGCCTCGCTGGTGAAATGTCATGTTACGCAAAGCAGGATTGCCTACGGTTCTGGCATAGTTGGTAATGGAAGCAAAGTCAAGCCCCTTTGTGCTGGCAGCGCCAATAACAGATCCGGTTACAGCATTATATAGTGGCTGACCATCCCCATCTCCGGTAATCCATTTGCCGGAAATATAGTTGCCGAGTTTGTTCATACTTGCAAGTTCGTTTATAATACAAATCTACAAATCTAATATGGGATAGATTTTGTAAATTTGAAATAATAAAATTTAAAAGTTATGAGTGTGGCAGAAATGAAATTAGCAGCCATAAATGAAATTAGTAAACTGGAAGATGAAAATGAAGTGAAAGAAATTTTAGAGCATTTGGCGAAACTCTCAGCTACTAAAGACAGTATAACACTAAATCTTTCACAGCATTATAATAAAGTGAAAGAACAGTACGGCAATGTGCTTAAAAAGCTTGCACAATGATTTTATTAGATGATGTTTTAAATTTACACGATGCCTCCATTGAAGATTTTGGTGGTGCAAAAGGAGTTAGAGATATGGCTCTTTTAGAATCAGCTTTAGCCAGACCTTTTCAAACTTTTGCAGGAGAAGATTTATATCCAACAGCAATTGAAAAAGCTGCAGCAATTGGAGAAAGTTTAATTATCAATCACCCGTTCATTGATGGCAATAAACGAACTGGTTTATTAGCTGTTGCAACCTTATTGCTTGAATACAATATTATAATCAATGCTTCAGAAAATGAATTATTTCAATTTGTAATTGAAATCTCCACAGGTGAAATAAAATTTGAACAAATAGTGGAGTGGTTTAAAGTAAACACATCTTCACGCTAAAAAATTTAAACTACAACCCAAATTGTTTTAAATGATGCACCACATGTTTGTAGTGTGCCAGTATCCATTCTTCTGCATTCAATTCCCCAAATGCGGGATGCATGGTTGTTATTCCCGGATGGGTTTCAAAATACCTGAAAAAATAATCCAGCTCTTCCTGCAGTTCCTGTAATGCCAATAGCATGGTGGCGTTTTTTAATTGCTGCGGCTCGTCGGGTATTAAAGTACTGGGTGCTTTTGTATTTTCCTTAAACTCCATATCGCTCAATAAAAATGCTTTGTATGTAGGAAGGTACTCAACTGGTGTTGCTAATGTAACAACTAACTTACCTGATGATGCCGCAAATATCAAACTTAAATGTTCCACCATCTGCTGGCTATTCATCTTTCCCCATTTGCCTGTAGTGTCAGCAGGTATTTGATTCAGGCGTTTCATCAATTCGTACTTAATGAAATACAATTTTTCTGTATCCATAGTTGTTGTTTGAAGTTACAAGATAAAATAAAAAAGCATCCCGACTATAGTCGGGATGCTTCTGAAAAAGTTATATCCAACAATTACATTTTTTCGTCGATCGCTTTGCACAGCGCACCAAAAATATCATCAATGGTACCTTCGCCTTTTACAGTAATCACTTTATCAAACTGATCGTAATAGTCTGCCACTATAGCTGTTTTATTACGGTATTCGCTTATTCTTGCCCTGATAACCGTTTCATTGGTATCATCACTTCTTCCGCTGGTTTCGCCGCGTTTCATCAAACGTTTTACCAGTTCTTCTTCACTTACATTTAAAGCCAGCATGGCTGCAATGGAAGTTTTTTTAAGTTCCAGTAGTTTATCCAATGCTTCGGCTTGTGCAGGAGTGCGTGGAAAACCATCAAACAAAAATCCTTTTGCAGCAGGATTGGCATCTAATGCCGAGCTGATCATTCCTATCACCACTTCATCAGGTACCAGCTGGCCTTTATCCATTATTTTTTTTGCTTCAATGCCTAAAGGAGTTTGATTGGCAATTTCACTGCGCAAAATATCGCCGGTACTTAAATGCTTTAAACCGTATTTTGCAATCAGTTTTTCACTTTGTGTTCCCTTGCCGCTACCCGGAGGGCCAAATAGTATTAGATTAAACATATGTACTGTAACATCTGATGGAGAGCAAATATAATATACGAACTTTAAATATCCTTTAACAATTACAAGAAACTGTTGAAAAACTATACACTGAACAAGATCGTATGTTTAATTGTTTTTAATGATAACACTTAATTTTAAGCAATGAAGACAAGCTTTTTTACCGTATTAATGACCATTTTGTTTTGCAGCTGCAACAGCCAGACTGCCCAAACAAACAAAACCAGTAAAATTATGAGCGACACAAGTAAAAAAAATTCCGTGTACTCCACCACCGATACCAGTAAAGTAACACTGGGTAATGAAGAGTGGAGAAAGATATTGCCCAAAGAAATCTATGAAATTGCAAGGGAAAAAGGCACCGAAAGAGCTTTTACAGGTAAATACTGGAATAGCTACGATACCGGCACCTATTATTGTGCTGTATGTGGTAATCCACTGTTCCGCAGCAACGGAAAATTTGAGAGCAGCTGCGGCTGGCCCAGTTTTTTTGAGCCCATCACCAAAGGCAGCATCATTTATTTACCCGATAACAGTTATGGCATGAGCCGTACCGAGGTAGAATGTGGCCGCTGTAAAAGCCATTTGGGCCATGTATTTGAAGACGGACCGCCACCAACCGGCTTAAGATATTGCATTAACGGCAATGTGCTGGACTTTGAAAAAGCTAAGGAAGCCGCTAAAAAAATCGAAAATAAACAGTAATGATCATTAATATAAACCCGGTATTTGCCGGGTTTTTTATTTGCAGCAGCTTTCATTGGCAAAACATTCACATCACAAAAAAAAACAGTCTAATAAACTGCAGTCTTTCAAGTGATATATATCAGTTATGTTATTAAAAAAACAATGAAATTTTGTAGTACTATAATACAAATATTTTAACCATGTCCAACGCAATAT
>JBAXET010000222.1:0-4591 GCA_037140275.1 Ferruginibacter sp.
GTATCACCATAAAAATCATTGATGGTGGGTTGCAAATGATTTACCAATGCCGGCTCATTCAACCGATTTTTGTACAGATCCAGCCATTTACGAATGCCATTTCTGAAGCGGTCAAATGCTGCATCCTGATAGGCATAAAAACTCTCCCTTCTTTTTACGGTAGATTCATCGGTGCCCCGGTTGGCATCGAGTATTTCATCTTTTTTCTTTTGTAATTCTTTATCGATATTGGCCAATGCCCCATTAAGGTATTCACCAATAGTTACTTCCAAAAAAGGCATTTTGTTACCGGGTGCCAGTATTACAATTTGCGATTCGTTATTTCTTGTATAGTATTTGCTGATAGTGGAAAATTTTTTAAGGTCAAGATCAGCTTTGTTTTCCGCAGTGGAGCGATATCCATCGGTGGGCCATACAAAATAATTGGCACCGTCGTAGTTTAAAAACGGGACCTTATAACTGGCAGGTATTAAGTTGCACCATAGGCCAAAGGGGGTGTTTTCTTCGTCGATAGGAGTAAAATGTCCTTTGTTATCTACATAGGGTTTTTCATGGGTAACATTCCAAACTAAAAATTTAACACCAAAAGATACACTGTTGTTAATTCGTGTAACAGTGCCCAGTCCACCCACCGGGGTGTAACTTTTTTTCATCCAGTCAACAAAAAGGTTTGTAATATCTACCCGTTTTTTTTGAAGGGGATCAGTAGTGGGTTTTAAAGCATTGTCAAATTTGTTATTATCCCACCAGCCAATAACGCTGTCTTGTATACGTTGCTCGGCAGTAAGCTGTGCAAACACATTGCAGTTAAGTAAGAGCAGTGCAACTACAGTTATACATATTCGAACCATATTCTTTTTTTGCATTTGTTTTATTAATAACCTCTAATGCTGAAGGTGTAATTGTTGTGAAAATTTTTCTACCGGCCCTTTAAATATATTACTGCTGAATGCATAGCTGGCACATACAGTAGTTTTACTTTTGCGGAAACTCGACAGCATCACCACGCATTTCTTTTTATTCTGGTAAAAATTACCAATTGCAACGGTACTTACCCAGCCATCCCATAATTGCTGGGTGTATATCCTGCCGGGTTTTTTATCTGCTTTTGAAAAAGGCTTTAATACGTATTCATTCCATTGTGCCATTACATCTTTCCTCACATCTGCCTGTGCCGGAAGGCTTTTGTATAAAGTGATGAGGCAAAAACTGGTATCGTTATTTTTCATACTGAATTGTACTCTTGAAGGCAGTTCGCTCTTTATAAAAAAATCAGGAGTATGATATTTAAATACATCAAAGCTGTCAGTTTGGGCAAATGAAATGGTATTTAAAAAAATCAATACTGCAGTAAATAAAATGTATCGTTTCAATATCTGAAATTTGAAAGTAAAAATACAAGCTGTTACGGAGTAATATAATCCCTTAAAAACAGGATTTATTGAGGATTTTTTGCATAATACCATCCTGCAATGGCTGCATATTTAAATTTTTTACCGGGCATCTGCTGGGTTAAATAAAAATTATCCTGGGCTATTTTTTTATTGATAAAAGCATCCGTTTTATTAAAACCTGCATTATATATTGTGGCGTACCATTGCATTTTTTCTATTGGGGAAGAAAATATTTTATTAGCGCAGGTACTGTTGCAAATAGCAACAAAAGCGGTAAGGTATATCATTTGCCAGTCTGTATCCTGCATCCTTTCCACTCTTTGCTGGCGGATGGTTACTGAATCAGTACTGGTATATGCCAGATCCAGTTCTTTTAAAACACTGTCGGGTAATAATTGCTTTGATTTTATTTCTACTTCCTCTGCAAAGCTGGGTTTCATTTGAAAAAGACCGATAGAGAAATTGGCATATTCTTTACCAAACTGTACATATAAAGTGCGGAGGCTTTCGGCCTCCACACCATCTTTTATACTGCTGTAGCGCATCACTTCGGGAAATACAATGCTTTGCATAAATCTGGCATCCGAATGGCAGAGGCGGGCGCACAATTCAAAATTATGCTGCAGGCTTTGCAATTTTTTTTCTGCTGCTGTGGCTTTTGTGCCAAAGGTTTTTCCAAAATCAGTGGCAGTGTATAGCTTTTTTACATAGATAAAGCTCAGGCAAATAAAAATGCCTGCAACTATTAATGTAAAAGGTTTATAATTCTTTTTTACATAAGTATACCACACGGGCACCGCTGTCATTTTTATATATTTTAAAAAAGTACACTGCAGTAATATTTTTTATGGTAATCACTTTTGGGAATAAGATGCCGGATAAACTTTCTTCGGTGCCATCTGCTTTATACAGTTTTCCTTTTTCATAATATACCGATTTGGAAATGTCCGGAGTAATGAATAATCTGCTCATACTTTTAATAGGCACTTTAAAAGAAGCCACTTCCTTTCCATTCAGTAAAATTTGAGTAGGGCTTTGAGTGGGTACGCTTACAATATCACCATTATCATTTACAAAACTGATATTGCCCGAGCCGGAATACAATGCTTCCATACTGCCTTCCTCCGTTTTATTAGTGGAAGTTATGGAGATTACTTTCTGTGCTGTTTGATCCATCACCACAGCCATACAATGTTTAAATCCTTTGCTTACCGAAAATTTCATTGCCATAGACATGCCACCATCACCAGCTTTTTGTTTAAGGATGCCTTCATTTACCATAAAATTATTTCCCATGCCCATTTTAGCGGTCATAGCATTCGCACCGCCAATGGTTACCAATGCAAAGAATTGTTTTTTATCGCGTGATACTATCATTTTACCCACATGATCGTAGGGGCCATAATTTTTACCGTTAAAAACTATAAATAATTTACCATTGATTGTTTTGCTGTACTGAATAGCTATGGGGTCTTTATCATCGCCCATACTTACTTTATCGTAGTCGTTAGAAGAAGTGGAACCATCTTCTTCTTCATTTACTTTTACACTTTTTACAGGAGATTCTTTAAAAGGGCCGGTACGTATGCCATTTTCAATTACAAAATACTCGTACTTATTATTCTGCACCACAAACGCATAACTCGTTTGATTGTTTACGGCAAACACTTCACTTTCATCGTATAAAAAAGTCTCCTCTGCATTAATTACAAAAATGGAATCACAATAAGATGGTGGTTTAACCGGAGTTTTGCTTTCGATTTTATTACTGTTTTCCGTGGCAGGAGCAGCTGGGGTATTAGTTTCTGTAGCAGTGACCGGTTTTTTTTGTTCCATTGCTTTTTCGGCCTTTTCTTTTAGTTTTTTTAATAGTTGTGCTTCTGTGTTACTGAAGCCAATGCAGCATAATATCAATAGCGCAATACTTTTTTTCATGATCTTTATTTTAAGGTAAAATTTCCGGGGTTGATTTAATGAAAGAGCCCATTTAATTGCTTTTCTAAAATACTGGATTGGCATGCAGACTATCTCCCTTAAAAGTAGGATTTTTATCGAAATGCAAAGATTTTCTGCAGGTGACTTATATCACTATTGCGGAGGCTGCTGAACAGAAGGAGCCCCGCCCTAGTAGGTTTGACTAGCTATAAACAACTGTCTGCATTCCATGCCAGTGTTATTCTGCAGCCTCCTCTTATTGCAGGCAGTACATTCCATTTGTAATTCAGTAAAGTATGCACGCCTAAAATTTTTGCCTTCCAAAAACTAATGCCTTTGCTAAAGTCGATATCGGTTATTGGTATCTGAACCGTAAAAGTGGTTTTGTTTTCGCTGGCAATTAAGGAATGATTTTGAACATATAAATAGGTCTCCGTATTATTAGGTTTAGGTATACCAATCTGTTTCCACCAGGTTACTTTTTTATTGCCGGTTTGTCCCAGCTGTAAAGTAAATTCCACTACATTGGCAGGTACCGCATTATACTGTACACTAAAAGCCACATTGTCGCAATCGTCATTGGTTCTGATCTCACCAATAGTATTGATGCCCGTTGGAGGAAATGGATACCATATTCGGGCATACAGTTTATCTGTGGCTGAAAGGTTTGTATTTAGCGGAGTGGCAACTCCGGTGAGCAATAATTCCTGAGGAATCATATAGTGCATGATGGATAAAGGATCGTAAGCGGAATAATTAGTATTGTTTTGTGCGTATTTAGAAATTACCTGAGTATTTACCTGAGCTGCAGTCCAGCCATTTTTATCGTAAAAATATTGATTGGCTTTGTCAACATTCCATTGCAATGGCGATGCCGGTGATTTATGTTCGTGTAAAAATCCCAGTACATGTCCAAACTCATGAATCACTACTCTGCTGAATTCCTCTTCGTGTGTGGTATCGTTAAACCAGCCAAAGTTCATGGTATAGTTGCCGGGATCAGCCAGTGCATCTCTTCCTACTAATGACCAGCTTTGCCCGTTATAAAAAAAACCTACTTTAACATTGGCAGTTTTAAAATCGTTGATGAAATTAAATTTGATATTGGCAAATTGCTCCCATGTTTTAGCATATTGCCTTACTTTACTCTTTACAAATTCTGTGGTCATTGTTCCTATATAAACAGAGATGATATCGCCGGGGTTCCACATTTTATCTGTAGCACTGGTAAGGCCCTGTTGTGTAACACCCACCTGTGGAAT
>JBAXET010000223.1:0-4556 GCA_037140275.1 Ferruginibacter sp.
GTATAAAATGCGTATGTTATTTGAATCTGAAACCAGGAATAAAATTATAAACATTCACTTATATAAAAAGGGTATGAAAAATTATCTACTAATTATATTAATATGCCTTTTTATAACAGTGTTGTCGTGCAATAAAAATAACAGTACCGAAAACAATGAATTTGTGCCGGCAAGAATATCACCCGATTTTAGCGTATGCCCATGCTGCGGTACCGGCTTTTTTGTGTACCGTCAGGATAGTTTGATCACGTACAAATGCGATACCATTCCGGCAAATACTGTTATAACAAGCTTTCCGGCAATCGTAAAAATAAGATTTCATGCAAATGGCCCGGGTTGCCAATTTGCAAAAATTATCATTGATGAAATAAAACTATAGCATGTAAAATTGATTTGATAAAAGTGAAAACCCAGTGTACGATATAATGAACAACATACTTTTTACTCATTCTTATTTTTTACGTTATGATCCCAAACAATGGTCGATAGGGCAACCCTATGCACCATTGGGTACTTTATATGCTGCAGCATTAATGAAAGAAAATGGATTTAAAGTTGCTGTTTGTGATACTATGTTTGCACATAATCCCGAAGAAATCATTGTGGCTCTGGAAAAAAATCAACCAAAATATTTTGTAATTTATGATGACGGGTTTAACTACCTCACCAAAATGTGCCTCACCAATATGCGGGATGCAGCATTTAAAATGATTGCTTATGCAAAGCAAAGAGGGTGTACCGTAATTGTTTCCAGCTCCGACAGTACCGATCGGTATGAATTGTATTTAAATGCCGGAGCCGATTTTATTTTATTGGGCGAGGCAGAAATGAGTTTGCTTGAACTAACTACTGCCATCAATAAAAATGAAATGGATTATTTTTCTATTTCGGGTCTGGCTTTTACACATAATAATGCAGTGGTTAAAACAGCAAGACGAACTGTTTTAAAAGAACTGGATACTTTGCCATTTCCAGCTTGGGATATGATTGATATAGAACCTTACCGGAAAATGTGGTTGAAACATGCCGGATATTTTTCAATGAATATGGGTACTACCAGAGGCTGTCCTTTTAAATGCAACTGGTGCGCAAAACCTATTTATGGTAACCGGTATAATGTTCGCAGCCCACAGAACGTGATTGCTGAATTGCAAATGCTGAAAACCAAATATCAGTTTGACCATATTTGGTTTTGTGATGATATTTTTGGTTTAAAGCCCGGATGGATACATGAGTTTGCCAATTTGATACAAGAACAGCAATTAAAATTTACTTTTAAAATGCAGGGAAGAGTAGATTTATTATTGCAGGAAAATAATATTAAAGACCTGGCACGTGCCGGTTGTAGTAATATCTGGATGGGTGCAGAAAGCGGTGCCCAAAAAATTTTAGATGCCATGGATAAAGGCACTACTGTACAACAGATATACGAAGCCACCAGACTATTAAAAAAGAATGGTATCAATCCGTCTTTTTTTATACAGTTTGGCTATCCCGGCGAAACAAGGGAAGATATTTCGCTTACTATAAAAATGATCAACGAGCTTTTACCCTATGAAATTGGTATTTCAGTATCATATCCTTTACCGGGTACTGTGTTTTTTGAACATGTAAAAAATCAGCTGCAGGATAAAACCAACTGGACAGATTCCAACGAAATGGCATTAATGTTCCGTAATACCTATCAGCCGGCATTTTATAAACAACTGCACAGCTATGTGCACAACAGCTACCGTAAACATAAAGCTTTTGAAACTGTAAAAATAGTACTCAGCCATCCGTCGAAAATAAATTATGGCAGTTTGCGTAAAGCCATTTCGTGGTTGTATTATTTACCTGCTGCATTTATTAAAAAAATAAAACTGCAGCAATTGCAAAAGCCGGTTATATGAGTACAGTACCCGAATATACCAATCAACAAAAAACAGCTACAGCTTTCAGTAAGCAGTCGGAAATATTTGATGCACTCTACTCAAATAATACTATTATAAAGTACAAGCGAAAAAGAGTAAGAGATCATGTACTGCAATACCTCAATCCCAATAGCAGCATATTGGAATTAAACAGCGGTACCGGAGAAGATGCCATATGGTTTGCCAGGCAGGGGCATACGGTTCATGCTACTGATATTTCAGCCGGCATGCAAGATCAATTAAAACAAAAAACAGCTGCAAAGCAGTTGGATGAAAAAATTACCACTGAGTTAATTTCTTTTACAGCACTCGATCAGATGCAGCAGCCTAAACAATTTGATTATATCTTTTCTAATTTTGCCGGATTGAATTGTACAGGTAAGCTGGACAGTGTTTTAAAAAGTTTTGATTCTGTTTTAAAACCGGGAGGAATGGTAACTCTGGTTTTGTTACCCAAGTTTTGTTTATGGGAGTTCTTACTATTATTTAAAGGACAATTTAAAACTGCATTTCGCAGATTATTTAGCAGTAAAGGCGTTAAAGCACATCTTGAAGGGGAATATTTTGCCTGCTGGTATTATAATCCCGGATATATAGAAAAAAATATCCCTTCCAATTTCAGTATAAAAAAAATTGAGGGACTATGTACCATTGTGCCACCCTCATATATGGAGCAGTTTGCAGAAAAACATCCGAAATTGTATACTTTTTTAAAATCTAAAGAAGACAAGCTGCATTCAAAATGGCCATGGAAATATATTGGCGACTATTACATTATTTCATTAAAGAAGAAAGACCTGGCCGGCTAATGCCTGTGCATTAGTATAGTCAACAGCAAATTGGTTTGTTTTCTCACGGTATTGTGCTAAAATTTTATCCTGAAAATTTTCAGGATCAGGCTTTGCGAAGTGTTTACCGGCAATCATACCCATACAAATACCTTTAGCATTTATATTTTTTTGCTCTTCTTTTTTTATCCATCTCTTTTGAGTGGTCTGCAGCAGCCAGTTATCAATGGCATTACCAACTTTGCCACCAAGTAAAACCTCCAATAACTTTCGGATTAATCCTTTATTGGTAATAACAGCATTCAATTTGGGAGTCCTATAGGCAGGCAAATAATTTTTAGTCCAGTTATTCTCATTCATAAATGCCTGTACAGTTCCGGCACCCTGCATTGGAATTAATGTAACAATTTCAATAGCCGTATAAATATTTTTCTCTTCAATTTCTAATGCCGTTTCATCAATATAATAATTCATGCAAAACCAGTCTCGCTTACCTGCCAGTTTTGCAAATCGGTAAAAAATATGCATGAGTGTGCGGGCAATCCACAAGCGATTGGATCTGGTGATAATGAAAAAATCAATATCCGTATTTTCATCTGCATAGTTTTTAGATAGAGATCCTGAAAGGGCAAGGCCTTCCACAAAAGGAAATGCAGAAAGTATCTTTGTGGCTTTTACGGCATTTTGCATTGCTGCTAGTGCATTTTTGTTACCGTTACGCCTTCTCACCACCATAAAAAGATCGTTATGCAAGGCATAAAATTCATCTATCTTATAAATAATATCAGCTTCGGTCATCGCAGTCAATTGTTCGTCAATCAGCTGCTGACTAACTTCCCGGCTCAAGAAATTCCTGACCTCTTCATTCTTTAAAGGGTAATGAAAAATATCAAAATATGCCAGTGTTTTTAATATGTCTGATTGTAAAGTAATCAAGCAGTTGTTTTAAGTTCAATAGTTTGCAAATTCATTTTTTGAAAGCTTTTCTTTTGCAATTGCCTCAGCTTATAATATTTTTTAAAACTCTGACTGGTGGTTTGACAGGCTATAACCATACCATACCAGCCATCCAAAAAACCCAGTCGTAAAAAATATCCATTTAAAAATGCCCAGACAGGACTTAAGAAAATTTTACTCCAGTGTACTTTTACTCTGCTGTTGAATAATGATGTAGCCGCTACTGTGCTTACTTCCTCATTTCTTTCCTGATATTCTTTAAAATTATTGTAGGTATAATGCAACAGGTCGCCCTTTAGCTGAACAGTAGAAACCGGTTGAGTCAGAATAATTTTATCATGCGGATTTAATCCACCACAGTAGCCATTGCGTTTATCAAATAAACGTAATTTTCTGTCGGGGTACCAAAGCCCATGGCGGATTGGGTGACCACAATAAATATTGCACCTGTTCATACTGTAGGCTGCAGCCTTATCAGCAGCTTTTGCAATGGCAATTGATGCAGCCAGTTCTTCGCTTAGCGCTTCATCGGCATCCAGACTTAATACCAGATTATGTGAACTCAACTGAATGGCATTGTTTTTTTGCAGTATATAACCATTAAATTTTTGCTGGTATACCAATGCCCCTTTATCTGTAGCAATTTTTACGGTATCATCAGTTGAATACGAGTCCAGCACAATAACCTCATCTGCAACAGCTTTTACTGAATCTATGCAGCGTCCAATATTTGAGACTTCATTAAAAGTTATTATCACAACAGATAAACGATTCATTACAATGAGTACTTTTACTTTATTAAAACGGATTATTTGATATCAGAGTTGCCTTTATTTAATAATTCCTTTTTACCGATCATTAAAAAGAAGGAAAGGAAAAAGCTATAAAAGAATACACC
>JBAXET010000224.1:0-4527 GCA_037140275.1 Ferruginibacter sp.
TTTATTGTCAATCAATCCAATGCATTGGCCAAACAATTATCACAGAATATTAAACATGATTTTTCATCTGATGAAAAATCCGGTGCCGGTTATATCGCATCAGACTTTAAACAAAAAGGATTTCAATCTACATTCACCATTCACTATTCACCATTCACTGCACCCTTCACCCTCCATGCCATTGGAAAACACAATATGGAAAATGCCTTGGCAGCAACAGCTGTTGCCCATCAACTGGGAGTTGATCTAGATACCTGTGCAGCAGCATTAAAACAATATGAAGGCATTTACCGCCGCAATCAAATTTTAGGAAATAAGAACGGCGTTTGGGTAATTGATGATTATGCCCATAATCCGGTTAAATGTGCAGCGGCTATAGCTTCCTGCCAGCCATTGGCCAATAAAGTAGTAGCGTGGTTTCAGCCGCATGGTTACGGGCCCACCCGTTTTTTACGTGACGATTTTGTAAAAGAACTGGCGCAGGTATTGCGTCCGCAGGATGAAATATGGATGAGCGAAATATTTTATGCCGGCGGTACCGCAGTAAAAGATATCAGTGCCAATGACCTGATCAATGATATTAAAGCTCTGGGTAAACAAGCTTTTTTTGTTGAAGACAGAAAACTGTTTGTTGAAACTGTTAGGCCGCATTTATCCGGCAACAGCGTATTGTTATTGATGGGAGCAAGAGATCCTTCGCTGGAAACATTTTCTAAATCAGTTTTTGAAAAATTATAAATCAAGATGAGCAAAAACGCTTTCAATAAAATAATCCTTAAATTATTAGCCACCTATTTTTTACTTTTTACTTTTTATTTCTCCACAGCGCAGTCTTCAAAAGTTGATTGGGTTAATGTTTTAATGGGCACCGATTCTAAACCTGATTTGTCTAATGGCAATACGTATCCTGCTATTGGTACACCATGGGGAATGAATTACTGGACACCGCAAACAGGTAAGAATGGTGATGGATGGCAATATACCTATCATGCAGAAAAGATCATTGGCTTTAAACAAACGCACCAGCCTTCTCCATGGATGAATGATTACGGACAATTCTCCATCATGCCTGTGAGCGGACAAATTAAATGGAAAGAAAATGACCGGGCCAGCTGGTTTTCTCATAAAGCCGAAGAAGCGCATCCTTATTATTACAAAGTTTATTTAGCTGATGCAGATATCACAACTGAACTAACAGCCACTGAACGTGCTGCTTATTTCCAGTTTACTTTTCCGCAGACGGATAGTGCTTCTTTTGTAGTGGATGCATTCAACAGGGGTTCTTATATCAAAATTATTCCTGAACAAAATAAGATCATCGGATACAGCACCCGTTACAGCAGAGGTAAACTGCCCGATTTTAAAAACTATTTCGTCATCTATTTTGATAAAGCGTTTGAGCTTAAAAAAACAGTGAGCCAAAGCAATCAGCTGATTGATTCTGCAGAAGTGAGCAACAGCCATGCATTGGCGGTAGTGAGTTTTAAAACAGCCAAGGGAGAAAAAGTACATTGCCGTGTGGCATCATCATTCATAAGCTTTGAACAGGCAGAAGAAAATTTAAAAGAACTGGGTACTGGCACCAGTTTTAAAAAAGTAAGTGCCAAAGTAAAAGCACAATGGGAAAAAGTATTGAATGCTGCAGATGCACAGGGTGGCACAGATGATCAGTTGAAAACTTTTTATTCCTGCTTATATCGTGCAGTAATGTTCCCCAATAAATTATATGAAGTAAATGCACAGCATCAGATTGTGCATTACAGTCCTTATACCGGAAAAATTTTACCCGGATACATGTATGGCGGCACCGGATTTTGGGATACATTTCGTGCCTTATATCCATTGCTGAATGTATTGTATCCTTCCATCAATAAAGAAATGCAGGAAGGGTTGATCAACGATTATAAAGAAGGAGGCTGGTTGCCCGAATGGAGCAGTCCTGGTTATGCAGATATTATGATTGGTAATAACTCTGCTTCTGTGGTAAGCGAAGCCTATTTAAAAGGTGCCCGGGGCTATGATATTGAAACACTGTATCAGGCATTATTACATGGTGCCAATAACGAAGGGCCAATGGAAGCGGTGGGTCGTAAAGGAGTTGCCTACTATAACAAGCTCGGCTATGTGCCTTATAATGTTGGTATCAACGAAAATGCAGCCCGTACTTTGGAATATGCGTATGATGATTTCAGTATTTATCAACTGGCAAAAGCATTGCATAAGCCTCAGGCAGAGATAGAGATTTTTGCAAAGCGTTGTTTAAATTATAAAAACTTATTTGATCCGGAATCTAAACTGATGCGGGGAAAAAATGAGGATGGTACATTTCAATCGCCATTCAGTCCTACCAAATGGGGTGATGCATTTACAGAAGGCAACAGCTGGCATTACAGCTGGAGCGTGTTTCATGATATACAGGGATTGATTGATTTGATGGGAGGCAAAGCACAATTTGTAACCATGCTGGATTCGGTGTTTAATATGCCGCCTGTTGTCGACGCCAGTTATTATGGCGGCACCATTCATGAAATTAGGGAAATGCAGATTGCAGGCATGGGACAATATGCACATGGCAATCAGCCGATACAGCATATGATTTACCTGTACAATTTTGCAGGGCAACCATGGAAAACACAGTACTGGAGCCGTGAAGTGATGAACCGTTTGTATAAACCTACACCTGATGGCTATTGCGGGGATGAAGACAATGGACAAACCAGCGCCTGGTATGTTTTTTCTGCCATGGGTTTTTATCCTGTTTGCCCTACCAGCAGCCAGTATGTTATGGGGGCACCATTATTTAAAAAGATGGTGCTGAATTTAGAGAACGGAAAAAAGTTTGTGATTGAAGCACCGCAAAACAATGCACAGAATAAATACATTCAATCTGTAACAAAAGACAATGCAGCTTATACTAACAACTGGATTGGTCATACTGATATTTTAAAAGGAGGAACTTTAAAAATTTCGATGTCGAATATGCCGGGTAAAACATGGGGTGTTGCAGCTTCAGCCGTTCCATATTCATTTTCTATAGGACATTAATTGCGGAGGCAAAATATTATGCAAGGATACAGAAACAGGGGAACAGTCAATCTGATAAAAATGTATTTGTAAAAATGATCACACTAAACGGGCGCATACTTACCCTGCCATTTGTTACTTACTAAGAAATAGCAAAAGCTGGTAAAATGATTTTTGAATTGGCTGCAGAACATTAATTTTATACTCTTAACGATCTTATTATGCCGGCTACATTGATCACTAATATAAAAAAACTTGCAGGGGTAAGAGAAGAAAACCAACTCCTGCGGGGGAAAGCACTGGCCGAACTACCTTGCATTGATGATGCATTTGTATTGATTGAAGATGGCATTATTGCTGATTATGGTGCAATGTTTGAGTTGGAATTGAAAGTACCGCATTTACCTAATCATATCATTGATGTACAGGACCAGCTGGTGCTGCCTGCATGGTGCGATAGTCATACCCATATTGTTTTTGCCAAAAGCAGGGAAGAAGAATTTATTGATAAGATAAACGGATTGAGCTATGCCGAAATTGCAGCCAAAGGCGGAGGGATATTAAACTCTGCCCGTAAACTGAATGAGGCAACAGAAGACGAATTGTTTAATAGTGCATGGCAACGTTTGGAAGCTGTAAAAAAAATGGGCACCGGCGCAATTGAAATAAAAAGTGGCTACGGACTTATGCCAGAAGGGGAATTGAAAATGCTTCGCGTAATTAAAAAGCTGAAAAAAAAATCGGATCTTACTATTAAAGCTACTTTTTTAGGCGCACATACTTATCCTGTTCAGTATACAAACAATCATCAGGGTTATATCGACAGTATTGTCAACGAAATGTTGCCTGTTATTGCTGCAGAAAAATTGGCCGATTATATTGATGTGTTTTGCGAAAGCGGATTCTTTTCTCCTGAGGAAATGGAAATGATTTGCAACGCAGGTAAGCGTTATGGCTTAAAACCCAAACTGCATATCAATCAACTGAATTCAATTGGTGGATTGGAAGCTGCCATCAAACTAAATGCATTGTCTGTGGATCATTTAGAAACCATGACGGATAATGATATTGCCATGCTTAGCAATTCATCAGTTATTGGAACATTACTGCCTACTGCGGCATTCTTCCTAAGAATGAATTATCAGCCGGCAAGAAAATTAATTGATAATAATTGTGCTGTTGCATTAGCAACTGATTATAATCCTGGCTCATCGCCCAGCGGCAATATGAATTTTGTGTTGGCACTAAGCTGTATTCAAATGAAAATGTTACCCGAAGAAGCCATTAATGCCGCCACTATCAATGGGGCTTATGCTATGGAATTACAAAACGAACTGGGTAGTATTACTATCGGTAAAAAAGCCAATCTCATTTTTACCAAACCTATTCCTTCTCTGGCCTATCTGCCTTATGCTTTTGGGGATAATTTGATTGACAAGGTGATGGTGAATGGTAGATAGTAGATAGTAGATAGTAGATAGTAGATAGTAGATAGTAGATAGT
>JBAXET010000225.1:0-4496 GCA_037140275.1 Ferruginibacter sp.
ACCAATTCTATTCCGTTTACACCACTGATCTCTTCTTCTGCACTTGCTGCAAACACTACATTGTACTTTGTATTTTCATCATTGTAAAAATGTAAAAATGTGGCGATCAAACTAACCAGACAACCACCTGCATCATTACTGCCGAGGCCAAATAATTTGCCGTCTTTTTCAGTAGGCGTAAAAGGATCCATGGTATAGCCCTTATTGGGTTTTACCGTATCGTGATGAGAATTTAATAAGATGGAGGGTTTGTTTACATCGTAATGTTTGTTTTTGGCATAAATATTATTGCCAACCCTTGAAAACTGAATCTGATGCTTTGTAAAAAAAGCCATTAGTATTTCAGCCGTATCATTTTCTTCTTTAGAAAATGATGGTGTGGAAATTAGTTCTTTTAATAATCCTACTGCTTCACTGTAAAGTTCATTTGTTGTCATCATTACTTAATTAAGGTACCCGTTGTTTGATCGGTTACATTTTGTAATAGGTCATCAGCATGTCCAATGAGTACTTCTTTTACACCGTTGCTGATCGCTTCAAAAGCATTATCAATCTTGGGTAATATGCCATCGAATAATTTATTGTCGTTTTTTAATTGCTGATAAATTTCCCTAGTGATCAAACGAATGGCAGAATTTTCATCATCCACATTTTCCAGCACACCTTTTTTCTCAAAACAATAGATCAACCTTACATCATATACAGCCGACAATGCCACTGCTATAGAAGGTGCGATGGTGTCAGCATTGGTATTTAGTATATGACCCTCACCATCATGCGTCAACGGCGCCAGAACAGGGGTTAGTCCATTATCTAAAAAGAGTTGATAGTTGGTAGTTGATAGTTGATCGGAAAGTACGTCACCCACAAATCCAAAATCAATGCCTTCTTTTGTTACCGGTCTTTTTGTTGCAGGAATGGTATTGGCATCTGCCCCTGTTAACCCAATGGCATTGCAGTGCAGTGCCTGCAATTGTGCCACTATCTTTTTATTAACCAGGCCCCCGTACACCATTGTTACCAGATCAATGGTTTCTGCATCAGTAATTCTTCTTCCATTGATGTATTTAGATTCGATGCCTAATTTATCGCCCAGTTTGGTAGCAATTTTTCCGCCTCCATGAATCAATATACACTTGCCCCCATCCCCTAAAGGGGAGTTATTTAACGACTCTTCTTTTTTTGCAAAAGAAGTTATTCTTGCAAAATCTTTTAAGAAATTACTCAGTTTGGCTTCATCGTCTATTACATTCCCCCCAATTTTAATGACAAAAAGTTTTTCCTTTTTTTTCAGAAGGGGCTTAGCTGATGTAGCGTTATGTTCCGTTGTCTTGTTTTGCAATTTTTTTATAGTTAAATCTATTTTATCTAAAACTTTTTCTATTTCATTAAAAATCTCTTCATTTTTAAATCTCAATACTGTAATTCCAAAATCCTTCAAATCATTCTCTCTGACTTCATCGTAAATTTTTACTTCTTTATTATTATGATATCCGCCATCCACTTCAATTACTAACTTAGTTTGATGGCAATAGAAATCTGCAATATAAATTGCAATTGGATGCTGCCTTCTGAATTTTAAATGCCACTCATTTATTTTTATTGCATTCCATAGTATCTCTTCAGCAACAGTCATCTTTGCCCTTAACTCCTCAGCCAGTTCAAATAAAACAGGACTTGCTCCGTAAAACATGTTTTGTCTACCTCCGTCCCCTAAAGGGAAGATATTGAAAGCAGTAGTTTTTTTGTTGTCCATTTTTTAATCTTTGAAATTAATGAGCATCAATTTACTTATACCTGCTAAAGAACTCCCCTTTAGGGGATGGGGGCCCTTAGTATTTCTGCCAAAACGGCCTGTGCTGCCCAAACCCTGTTGCCGGCCTGTGTGCTAACCAGACTGTTTGCACTGTCCAGTACTTCATCACTCAATTCCACATTTCTTCTTACGGGTAAGCAATGCATCACTTTAGCATTATTGGTAAGTTTCAATTTTTCTTCTGTGAGCATCCACGACGGATCATTGCAATAAATTTTACCGTAGTCGGTAAAAGTGCTCCAGTTTTTTACATATACAAAATCTGCATCCTTCAATGCTTCATCCTGATTTTGTGTGATGGTGGCTCCTTTAGTAAATTGTTCATCCAGCTCATAATCTTCCGGATGCGTAATTACAAAATTGGCTTCGCCCCATGCATTAACCCATTGTGCAAATGAATTGGCCACACATTGTGGTAAAGGCTTAATGTGAGGCGCCCAGGTTAATACCACTTTAGGCCTGTAGCTAAAAGCTGAAGGCTGAAAGCTGGGTGTATTTTGCTTTAAGCTTTCCGCTTTTTGCTCCATGCTTTCCTTCATTGTAATTATATCTGTGAAAGACTGCAACGGATGCAGGGTTGAACTTTCCAAACTTACAATTGGAATGCCTGCAAACTGTACAAATGATTTCATCACCAATTCATTATAATCTTCTTCTTTATTTTTTAATGACGGGAATGCACGGATGCATAAGATGTCGAAGTATTGTCCTAAAATTGGTGCAGCATCTTTTACATGCTCTACTGTGGTTCCACTCATGATGGCACCATCTTCAAATTCTAAAGCCCAACCTTCTTTGTCTACATTAAAAACAATTGCCTCAAGCCCAAGATTTTTTGCAGCTACTTGCGTACTTAATCTTGTACGCAGACTTGGATTTAAAAACAGCAGTCCGATTTTTTTATCGGCACCCAAATTCCTGTCGGCATAAGGGTTTGCCTTGTACGCCAATGCTTTTGCTGCTAAAGCGTTGATATCACCAAGATCTTTTACAGAAATAAAATTTTTCATCGTAAGCTGAAAGCTAAAAGCTGAAAGCCGAAAGCAAAGTGCCCGGACTTCCCCAGATAGCAGGTTAAATAATTATTTTCGAATTGTTTTTATTAATCCAATCAACATAGCTTTTACCTCACTGAATTTCTTAATCGCATTATCATACACTTCCTGATTCAGATATTTCAAATCAAACGCCAGTAATAAGCAGTATTCCGCTTCTTGTACAGAGCCAAATGCAATATCCAGAAAATGAGCAAAATCTTTATCCGTATTTCTTCCACAACCTTCCACTATATTTAAAGGAATAGAGTAGGTTGCTCTTTTACACTGAGATAACAAATCATACTGCTCAGTTTTAGGAAACTTTGGCAAAACTTCCGTATAAACATACATTGTAAGCTGATGCGCTTTTACCCAAACCTCATATTTTCTATAATCCCGCATACTCTTGTATTTGCTTTATGCTTTTTGCTTTCAGCTTTCTGCTTTCTGCTTTCTGCTTTCTGCTTTCTGCTTTCTGCTTTCTGCTTTCTGCTTTATACTTTACGCTTTACGCTTTACGCTTCCAACTCTTCCTTCAATGCAGTCAGAAAAATATCGGCATCTTCTTTTGTGATATTCAACGCCGGCAATAAACGTATCACATTAGGTTTTGCTTCTCCGGTAAATATCTTATGCTTAAATAATAAATTCTTTTTTACTTCTTTCAATTCTTCCGGTAAAACAATACCAATCATCAATCCTCTTCCTCTTACTTCAATAATTTTTGGCAGTTTTTTCAGTTCTTCAACTAAATAAGCTCCTACTTCAGCTGCGTTCTGAATTAACGCATCTTCTTCAATAATTTCTAACACTGCCAATGCTGCTGCACAGGCTAAATGATTACCACCAAATGTAGTGCCCAGCATAAAATGTTTGGCTTTCAATTTTGGTGCAATAGAAATTCCTGCAACAGGAAAACCATTTCCCATGCCTTTCGCCATGGTATAAATATCTGGATTTACGCCGCTGTAATCCTGACTGTAAAATTTACCGGTACGGCCATAACCACATTGTACAGAATCTGCAATGTAAACGGCATTGTATTGATCGCACAAACTTCTGATCAATTGTAAAAAAGAATCACTGGCCACATTAATACCGCCCACGCCCTGTATGCCTTCAATGATTACTGAAGAGATTTCATTGCCATGCGCATCAAAATATTGCTGCAGTGCTGTTGCATCATTAAAAGGCAAAAACACTACGTTATCGGTTTGATTAATTGGAGCAACAATATTGGGATTATCAGTCACTGCTACTGCTAAAGAGGTTCTGCCATGAAATGCTTTTGAAAAAGCAATTACTTTTTTTCTGCCATTATAAAATGAGGCCAGCTTCAATGCATTCTCATTGGCTTCTGCTCCGGAATTACACAAAAACAGATGGTAATCTTCTTTGCCGGATACTTCGCCTAACTTTTCGGCCAGTTGTACTTGTAAAGGAATTTTTACAGAGTTAGAATAGAACCCTACTTTATGCAACTGATCTTCCAATCGTTTTACATAATGCGGATGCGTATGACCGATAGATATTACTGCGTGGCCGCCATACATATCTAAATAAATCTGTCCTTTATCATCCCATACATAAGAGCCCTGGGCTTTGTCGATGATGATATCATTAAGTGGGTAAACGTCGAATAA
>JBAXET010000226.1:0-4488 GCA_037140275.1 Ferruginibacter sp.
AGCTTATCAAAGAGCTGCCAAAGTTTTTTTTGTATCTGTCAGAACAAAAGAAGTGGTGGAACAACAATTGGGCATCAGCTTACCGCAGGCTGTTGTGGTTAGAAATCCGGTGAACCTTAGTTCGGTGGATTTAGTTACCTACCCTGCTAACGATACTATACAAATGGCCATGGTAGCCAACTTAATTACCGAACACAAGGGGCAGGATATTGTATTGCAAATATTGGCTTCCTCCCATTGGAAAGAGCGAAACTGCCACCTGAATATTTACGGCACCGGCAAGGATGAGGCTTACCTGAAACACCTGGTGCATGAATTAGGACTTACAGATAAAGTTAGCTTTTATGGCAAGGTGAATGATATCCGTCTGCTATGGGCATCCAATCATATTTTACTGATGCCCTCCCATATGGAAGGCATGCCTTTGGCATTGGTGGAAGCCATGCTATGCGGTCGCACAGCTGTAGTAACCGATGTAGGTGGCAATAAAGAATGGATGGATGAAAATATCAATGGCTTTATTGCACCTGCAGCAACAGTGCCTGCTTTTGAAACTGCTTTGCACCGAGCTTTTAGTAGAAGAGAAGAATGGCAGCAAATGGGTGTGTTGGCACACCAGAAAGCCATGGAAAATTATGATCCTGCTGCCGGAAATACCTTATTACAATTAATTAGTTCATAAATTGCAGCCGTGAAAAAACTGTTATTCGTATTTGGAACAAGGCCCGAAGCCATTAAGATGGCGCCCATTATTCATGAGGCAAAAAAACACCCTGCCATTTTTGATGTGGTGATTTGCGTTACCGGTCAGCATAAAGAAATGCTGCAGCATGTGATGGACTTTTTTGAATTAAAAGCCGATATTGATCTGGCCCTAATGAAGCCCAATCAAACCTTATTTGATATTACGGCTGATGCATTAAGAGGACTGGAGAAAGTATTAACCGATCAGCAACCCGATCTGGTACTGGTGCAGGGCGATACCACCACGGCATTTGCCGGAGCATTGGCTGCCTATTACAAAAAAATTAAAGTAGCGCATGTTGAGGCAGGTTTAAGAAGTCATGATAAATATGCCCCCTTTCCCGAAGAGATGAACAGAAAGATGGCGGGAGTAATTGCCGATTATCATTTTCCTCCTACCAGTATTGCTGCGGAGAATTTACATAAAGAAAATATCACCGAAAATATTTTTGTAACCGGCAATACGGTTATTGATGCTTTATTATGGGCGGTGGAAAAAACCAGGGCCACCAATTCTTATGACGACCTGTTTCCTTTTTTAGACCACAGCAAAAAAATCATTTTAGTAACGGGGCATAGAAGAGAAAATTTTGGTCAGCCTTTTGAAAATATCTGCGATGCACTGGGCTATATCAGCAGCAGCTATCCCGATGTACAAATTGTTTATCCGGTTCATCTGAATCCCAATGTGCAAAATATTGTACGCGAAAAACTCAGCAATAAAAGCAATGTTTTTTTAATTGACCCTTTAGATTATCCGCACCTGGTATGGCTGATGGATAAAAGTAATTTTGTAATTACTGATTCGGGTGGCATACAGGAAGAAGCGCCATCACTGGGCAAACCCGTATTGGTAATGCGTGAAGTAACAGAAAGAATGGAAGGTGTAACTGCAGGCACAGCTTTATTAGTGGGCACCTCCAAAGAAAAAATTATTACAGAAGCAGAAAAACTGCTGAACGATACAACGCACTATCTGCAAATGGCAAAAGCCGTTAATCCTTATGGAGATGGCAGCAGCGCAGCGCAAATTATTAATGCCCTGATAAAAAATTTATAATGGCCGAACCGGTAATTTCTGTGATACTGCCTACTTATAACGGATCAACATATATCCGTACCTCTATTGACAGTTGTCTTACGCAAAGCTTTACCAATTTTGAACTGATCATTGTTAACGACTGCTCTACTGATAATACCGCTGCTATCATTGAAGCATATGCTAAACAGGACAGCAGGATAACAATCATACATAACAGCATCAATAAAAAGCTTCCCCAATCGCTCAATACCGGCTTTGATGCAGCGAAAGGAAAATATTTTACCTGGACATCGGATGATAATTACTATGCCCCGCATGCTTTACAAACCATGCTGGATGCCCTTGAAAAAAACACCGGCACTGATCTGGTTTACGCTGATTATACCTTAATAGATAACGACGGAAAAGTTACCGGCACCAGGGCTTTTAAAAATGTATACAACAATTTTACTGCATGGCTGGGCTGTGGTGCCTGCTTTTTATACAAGGCCGAAATTCATACTGCATTAAAAGGCTATAATCCTTCGGCATTTTTAATTGAAGACTATGAGTTTTTTGTAAGGGCATTTTTACAATACCAATTCATTTATGTAGCGGATCCCGGATTGTATTTTTATCGCGAGCATGCAGCCTCTCTGACCACCACACAAAACAGTTCTATTAATGATCTGTCTAAAATATTTATTGAACGCTTAATGCCCGGACTGGAAAATAAATTGCCATCCCATCAGTTGGCCTTATTGTACAGAAAATATGCCGTGTATTATGCCGTTTTAAAAAACAATAGCGGCAAAAGCTACCAGTATTTGCAAAAACTTTACGGCATCGCAAAATTGAAAGCACTGGTAACGCTTGTATATATCATTGCCATGAAGTTCAGCTGGGTATTCCGGTTTTTATTCTTTGGGGTAAGCAGTTTTTTTAAATTATTGATGGGTAAAAAACAGCCATGAACTGCTGTTAAAAAGACCTATTTTAGCATATGAGTCAAATCAGGCGACAAAGTATTATCTCCACCATTATTATTTTCATTGGTTTCGCCATTGGCTTTTTCAATAATTTATTCTTTACCAAAACTGGTTGGTTTTCACCAGACCAATATGGGTTAACCAGAAGTTTTTTCGATTTTAGTCAGCTCATGGTAGCCTATTCATTATGGGGCTTATCAGCGGTTATTTATAAATTCTCGCCTTACTTTAATGCGCACCTTAAAGATAAAGATAACGACCTGCTCAGTTGGGCATTGCTGATAGCGGTAATTGGTTTTTGTATTTTTTTAGTAGGAGGCATTTACTTTAAACCTTTTTTTGAAAGAAAATATTCTGGCAACTCTAAAATTCTGGTAGACTATTATTACTGGATATATCCGCTTGGGTTTTCAATGCTGATCTTTGCTATTCTGGAAAGTTATTGCTGGAGTATTAAACGAACGGTGATCTCTAATTTTTTACGTGAAACTGCGCTGCGCCTTTTAACATCAGTGCTGATACTTTTATTCATTTTTAAAATCATCTCTTACGATACCTTCATCAAACTTTTTTCGATGCTGTTTGCAGTGCTGGTAGCTATATTACTTATCTATCTGAAATGGCATAACCAGTTGCATTTTACATTTAAAGTAAGTAAGGTTACCAGAAGATTAAAATCAAAGATGATCATATTCGGGCTTTTTGTTTTTGCCGGTGTTGCCATCACCACTCTTGCTGCATTGGCAGACAGCCTTATCATATCCAGTAAAATCATCAACGCGCAGGTTGCTATAGGAATATTTGCCTTTTCCACTTATATCAGCAATATTATACAAGTGCCGCAAAGAAGCATTATCGCCATTTCAATACCGGTTTTGTCAGAAGCCTGGAGAGAAAAAAAACTGGAGCAGATCAGCCGTATCTACAAAAGAAGCAGCATTAATTTATTACTCGTCAGCCTTTTTCTGTTTGGAAATATTTGGCTTTGTTACGAAGACGGTATTAATGCCTTAAATATTAATCCACTGTATTTACAGGGTAAATGGATCGTGTTTTTCTTTGGGTTAAAATTAATAATAGATATGGGCACAGGCGTAAATGGCCAGATCATTGCCACGTCTAATTTCTGGCGCTTTGAATTTTTAACCGGTGTGATTTTACTGGTACTCATTCTGCCTCTTAACTATATCCTGATCAGCCGTATCGGCATTGTAGGTGCGGGCATTTCTAATTTGACTGCTTATACGGTATATAATATCATCAGGCTAATTTTTCTTTGGAAGAAATTCAACATGCAGCCTTTTACCATTAATACTTTATGGGCTGTACTGATGGCCCCCGCTGTATTTACTGGAGTGTATTTTATTACACAGTCACTGCATAGCTGGACAGGTATCTTCACCAAGGGAATTTTATACAGCAGTGTATTTATTGCAGCCGTTTGGTTTTTAAACCTCACACCAGATGCTGCCCCCGTTTTGCAAACCCTTAAAAAGAAATTAGGCTTAGCTAAGGAGTTGTAGAAAATGCTGCAAGGCATTTTTCTTGGCATCATCCAGCTGATACGAAATATTTTCTTTGTAATAGGCCATCAGGTTGAATGGCTTGTATGGATTTTGTGAGGCTACCCACTGAAATAAAATCAACCCCTGTTTTAGCCACGGCATTTATTGTTGACAAATTAATCCCACCCGAAGCCTCGAGCGTGCAAGGCGCATCTTGGCACAATTGCAC
>JBAXET010000227.1:0-4453 GCA_037140275.1 Ferruginibacter sp.
CTAATTATTTCGTTTTAAACAATTGTTTCCACTTTTCTCTCACCACCAGATAAATAAACTCTGAATTTCCAAACAAGTATCTTTTCCACATTCGTCTGGGCTCCTGTATCACTCTGTAAAACCATTCCAAGCCCCATTGTTGCATCCATACCGGTGCCCGCTTTACCAACCCGGATACCACATCAAAACTTCCCCCAACACCCATAATGAATGGAGTTTGAATTAAATTTTTGTATGTATTTAAAAAAATTTCTTTTTTCGGCGAACTCATTGCTACAAAAAGGATGCTTGCACCTGAGTCGGCTATTTGCTTTGCAACATCCTGTTCATCATCTTTTGAAAAATATCCATTACGATATCCGGCAATAATATCTTTACCATACATTTTGGTATACACTTCCACTACCTGCTTCACAACATCTTCCTTAGCACCTAAAAAAAAGATACGATACTTTTTTTCTGCCGCAAGTTTAACCAGATTGGCCATTATATCAATTCCGGCCACGCGTTCAGGCAATGGTTTGCCCAAAAAACGGGATGCCCATACAATTGCCTGTCCATCGGCATTAATAATATCACAGCTTACAATAGATTCTCGTAATGCTTCATCTTTCTGTGCATTAACCACTTTTGCTGCGTTAATTACAACATGATGAATAGCCCGTTTTTCTACAATAGCCTTATCTATTAAGGCAATGGTATCCTTCATGGTAAAAACATCTACCGGAATATCACAAATTTTAATTCTGCTCACTATCATTAATTTTTATGTATGTACTTAAAGCATAAAACATCCAGGCTTGTGCCCAGCGCATATAAGATATTTTAGACGAAAAATATTTGTTAGTCTGATAATAAAAATATCCTTTGTTTGACTGCATGTTTTTTATTGTCCAGGCCAGTACCTTATCAACTAAAATTTTATGTTCTTTAAATTGACCCAGCTTTACTATTGTTACCACCATTTGCGCAGGAGCATGTATATCAATTGGGTAAACCGAATTGCTGTAATATTTCGGAATACCTTCTTCAGTAAA
The DNA here is from genome assembly GCA_037140275.1 of Ferruginibacter sp. Classification (GTDB taxonomy): domain Bacteria; phylum Bacteroidota; class Bacteroidia; order Chitinophagales; family Chitinophagaceae; genus Ferruginibacter. The sequence goes on from JBAXET010000227.1 coordinate 1,038, forward strand.
AAATGTTTTTACATAATAGTCTGCCCCTTTTTTAACATACTCTGCATAGGAAAAATCTCCTGAGTACTTCATGTAGTCTGCAATACATTCCAGATTATACCCGGTGTGAAAATTATCAATCCACTGGTGAAATGGCAGTGTACCGTATGCCCAGGATCCATCCGCCTGCTGGTATTGACAACAAAATTCGATTGATTTTTTTGCCTCTTCAATCAACCTTGTTTCTTTAGTGAAACTATACACTCTTGCCAAAAGTCGACTACCCAGTAAAGAAGCATTAAATACCACACTTTTATCCAGTGGAGAATAAGAAAAAGAGAAATTCCCTTTACTATCCTCTGTTCTGTTCAAATCCTTCAATATAAAATCGCAAGTGCTTCTGGCAATTTTAAGTAATTGTTCTTCCTTTGTTATTTCATACGCATCTAATATTGCACTCGCAATAAAAACAGAAGCTACTACAGTTGGCGTGTGCTTGGGCTGAAAAAAAGCTCTCGCCTGCCAGTCAAAATTATATCCCCAGCATGAACCACTCCATTTTGTACTTTGTAAGTCTTGCAGCTGAGCCGCAAAAAAATAAATTTTATCAAGATACTCCTGCTTTGGATCACTTGTATACAAATTACAATAGCCTGATAAAAATAATCCCAATGCCTTGGGATTATAGTCTTTTTTTATGCCTGTTAATTTCCGGAAGTTAACAGGTGAACGTTTAAATAATTGAATCCAGGCCAAACGGGCAATCCTGTTTTTCGACACTAACGGAATAGCATTGAACAATTTGCTGTTCAATCCATCATACGGATCGTATCCTTTAAATTCTTCCTGCTCACAATACACTTTTAGTTGGTTAAATGAGTCTTTAATCTCCTTAAGCATCTAAATTAATTTCTTGTGAATTGCCGGTATATAAACTATCCAGAATTTTAAATGTGGTTAAGGTTGTAAGGCAAATCGACCTGAAAGAAATAGGACTTTCATCTCCATTATTTACTGCATGTAAAAAAGCATCTACTTCTTCTTTATGGCCTTTACCTGATGATTTTAATTTGGTAACCTTATTGCCCTTGTGAAAAGCACCTTCTCTGAAATCATTGATTACTCCTATATTGCCTGCACCAAAAACTTCAATCAATTCTTTAGGCATCGATTTATCTCCATTAGCCAGATAAGTAAGATTGCCCACTGAACCATTATTAAAACTTACTACAATTGCAATATTATCTTCCGGTGTTATTTTATCATTAGCCGTATTTACTGATGCCGCATATACTTTTATTGGTTCTGCGCCTGTGAAGTATTGCATCAAATCAATAAAATGACATACTTCACCTACAATACGTCCACCTCCAATTTCCGGTTGTTGTGTCCAGTGTTCCTTTGGTATCAGCCCCGCATTCACCCTTATGTTCACTACAATTGGTTCTGATACACTACTGAATTCTTTTTTTATAGCCTGACTAATAGGAGCAAAACGTCTGTTAAAACCAACCATTAAGGGTTGATGACATTTTGCTTTTGTTGCTATTACATCATTTAGTTGATCCATAGTAATAGCCAGCGGCTTTTCCACAAATACCGGCTTGCCAGATTCCATACTTTTTATTACCAATGGCGCATGTGAAGAATGCGGCGTGGCTATAAAAATAGTATTGACAGCATCATTTTTTAATACGTCATCCGCTTCTGTAGAACAAAAGTTGAATTTGAATTTATCAGCTACGTTTTTAGATGTAATACCTTTGGATGTAACCACACCATCTAACGATGCGCCAAAAGCTTTTACATTGGGTATTAAATAACTTTGAGCAAAACTTCCAGCACCAATAAATCCGGTATTAATTTTTTTAAGCGGCTCGTTTTTAACAGTAACAACCGTTTTCCTTTTGGCTTTGTTATCTGAATATTTTAATAATATGCCGATATGCGGCTCTGGTGTTTTACCTAAAACAATATCATAGGCTTTTTCTGCATCAGCTATTTCAAATGTATGGGTGATCAGTGGTTTTATATTAATCGCTTTTCTTGATAAAAGATCCAGAAATGCTTCCATATTGCGTTGTTCTGTCCAGCGTACATATGCAAACGGATAGTCAATTCCTTTATCCTCATAATTCACATCATACCTTCCCGGACCATAAGAACATGACATTCTTAAATCCAGTTCCTTCCTGTAAAAATGCGGATCTCTTGGGATATCCATTTTAACTGCTCCTACTACTACTATCTTTCCTTTTTTACGTACAATTTCTGCCGATAATTCAATTGGGTCATTGGAAGGTGCAGCAGCTGTTATGATGATTGAATCAAAACCCTGACCATTAGTAAAATCGTTGCATACACTAACTAAATTACTGTCGCTCCTGTTTAATGCTTTATCAGCAGCTACAGTTTCGCTTGCCAGTTTTACAAGCCCTGCATTTAAATCAATACCAAAAACAGCACAACCATTTGCTTTTAATAACTGGCAGGTGATTTGTCCTAAAAGGCCTAAGCCAATAACAGCAACTTTTTCTCCCAACTTGGGTTCTGCCTGACGAACGCCTTGTAATGCAATAGCACCAAGTGTGGTAAATGCAGCTTCTTCTGAACTAACATTATCAGGAATTTTTGTTACCAGATTTTGTGGTATAGCTACTACTTCGGCATGTGATGCATAATCCTGTCCTGCACAAGCCACCCTGTCACCTGCTTTAAAAATGCTATTGGTATCCATTGATGCAACCACCATTCCTGCAGTACTATAACCTAATGCTTTTAAGGAATCTAATTTGGTTCTTACTTTATTGATGGTGGCAGCAAGACCTTCTTTTTTTATGTTTTGTAAAACCTGAGCAACCAGATCGGGCCTTTGTTTTGCTTTACCAATTAAACTTGCTTTGGCTACTTTTACTGTACCCCGTTCTGTTCCTGCGCTGATCAGCGAAAATTCATTTTCAACCAATACCATACCTGTTGAAATGGAAGGCATTGGGACTTCATCCACATATAATTCGCCTGTTTTAAAATTTTGTATTAACTGTTGCATTGTACTTTGTTTTTAATAAATTCTGTTCCGCAAGTTTCAATCGCTTATGCCTTTTTTGTTCTGTATATTTTATCGGCATTTAAAAAGGCATTAAAAGATTCACTGGCGCCAATAGTAGCTCTTACAAACTCGCCATTGAAATAACTTTTCCTGTCTCTTAAATACACTTTATTTTCTGCCATAAAATTGATATAACCGGCTGCATTATCCACTTCATAAGAAACGAAATTGGCTTTTGATGGATAATACCTGATGTTGTTTTGTTTACAGTAGTTATAAAATATCTCTTTATTACTGTTGACTTCATCAACATAACGTTCAATTTTATCAAAATTATTGAGCATGTACTCTCCAACAGATGCACTCAGCATGGTTACATCTTTTGGGT
>JBAXET010000228.1:0-4452 GCA_037140275.1 Ferruginibacter sp.
GTTATACCAAATGTGGTGAATACAACATTGTTTTATTACAAACCCTTCACTCCCCCAAAATTCAGATTTATACATCCTTCGGGAATGGATGAAATGAAGAACCCTGCAGGGATTTTAAAAGCCTGCAAACTGGTTAAAGAAAAAGGCTATCATTTTGAATTGCTGATGCTGGGGAAAACAGACAAGTCACTTATCACTGCCGCCGCAGATCTGGCTATTGGCGACTGTGTGAGTTTTAGCGCAGCTGTTCCTTATGAAGAAGTGGCTGTACAAATGCAGCAATCCTCTGCACTGGTATTGTTCAGTTGGTTTGAAAGCTTGCCCTGTGTACTACTGGAGGCTTTATGTTGCGGGCTTCCTGTAATCAGTACTAACGTGGGAGGTATAAGTGAAGTGATTGATAGTACTAACGGCAGTTTAGTTGAAGCCGGAAATATAGAACAATTGGCTGTTGCCATGTGTGAGTTAATTGACAATAATACTCAGTATAACAGAAAAGACATAGCCTTTAAAGCAACAGAAAAATTCAATTATACAACTGTAGGTAAACAATATGTTGCACTGTATGAAAAGTACAGTAAGTCTATTGTTTGACCCCTATTTTCAACACCTCTTCCATAAATTTTTTAGTTTCTTTCGCTACAGTTTCCACATCACCTGATTTAATAGGGGATGCTATAACATGATTGCCGGCTTCAGGTACTGGAATGGATCTTTTTAATGACGTTGCCGTTGATAATTGATCAAACATCTCCTTCATGGCACTCACTTTAACCACAGGATCCTGATGTTGTTCATCTTTATAATAATACAAAAGAAGTGTGGGTTGTTTTACTTTATTGAAAGTTGTTTTATTCATACTGGTTTCCAGCATTTCCTGTAAGGCCACTGTGGCTTCAATCCGGTAAGGCTTATTCCAGTACTGTTTGTAAATGGGACGTTCATCAGCAGGATCGAGATAGTTGCTTTTTTTTACAATACGGGCTATTTGCAGGCCCCAGTGATTATTTAATAACCAGGCATTGGGATCGTTAATGGCAATATTGGGAGAATATAAGATTAAAGCTGCAACATCATTGGGATAAGCAGCTGCTAATTGTATAGCCTGTGTGCCACCCGTACTGGTCCCCATCAGAATTATTTTTTTTCCCAGTTTTTTGCCAATAGCTAGTGCCTGCTTGGCGCTTTCCCAATAGTTATCGGCAGTTAAATTCATCAGTTGTTCTGTTGTATCTATTCCATGTTCTGCCAAACGAGACAGATAAAGATTACATCCAAACAAATGTGCAATATCGCGGTGTACCGGTGCTCCTTCTTCCTGTGAAGCAGAAAATCCATGCAAATAAACAATTGCATACTCGGTTTGTTGTTGTGCAGTATCATTTGCCCAAACAATACGGGCTTCATTATTTGCTTTAAGTTTGTGCAGGGCTTCTCCGGCAGCAACAAATTTTTCCAGTTCGTTTAACTGAGGCACAACAGGCATCGAAACATTGTATTCAGGGGTTTGTGGTCTGGGACCAAAAAAGTAGAGAATGAACAGTACTCCCAATGTATACAGCAAAATTTTTAACCAGCGCATCGTTTTTTTTTATGAAGCTACATTTTTTATTTGTGAACCAAAAAAATGGTAAAAGAAATAGTTTTTATATATTGTAACATAAACAGATTATATGATTAATTACTGCATGCAAAAAAATACGCTGTTATTTATTTTACTATGTGGTTTGTTTTTTTCCTGTACTGTACCCCAAAAGCCACTTACTGCCACTGAAGCCATTGCTTTTGCCGGTGAAATAGAAAAATCAATAAAAAAAGGAGAGAACGCTTTTCTTGATAAAGCTTTTGATAAATATGAATTTATTAAAAAACTTGACTTGGGCGATAATCCAGATGGTAAAGAATTTTCGGAAGGTGTAATTACAAAGTTGAATTTGGGTACACAGCTTACCGCTATATTAAATGATCAGGATAATTTTAATTTTATTAAGCATTACGAGAAAGAAGGGCGGCACCATATTGTATTTCGTTTATTCACTTCAAAGGACGGCAGTCTTAATTACCATGATTATGAGTTGATAAAATCAGGCAAGGATTGTAAAATAGCAGATGCATATATTTATCTCTCCGGCGAGTCACTGACCGAAACCATGCACAATATGTATTATAATCTGTATAAAAAAAATTTAAAAAACAGCAACTATGATAAAGCGCTGGGCGGATTAAATGACCTTAAAGAGATTAAGGATATGCTTAACCGTGGCAAAGCAAAAGAAGCCAAAGAAATGTATGAAACATTGCCGGCTTCATTAAAGAAAAACAAAACAGTTCTGCTGATTAATGTTTTTATATGTTCTCGTTTAACAGAAGATGATTATAATACGGCTATACAGGAATTTAACCAGTTGTATCCCAATCAACCCAATAAGAGTCTGATGATGATTGATGGCTATTTTATACAAAAAAATTACGAAAAAATGTTAAGTGTGGTAAATGCTTTAGATGCACAGATCAATTCGGATCCTTTACTGGATTATTATCGTTATCTTTCTTATAATTGATGCTTAAACAGGATAGTGGAGTAATTTGTCTTAACCGGCTGGTAAAAAATATGCCTGATTTTCAAAGTGGTTATATAGAACTTATTTCGGCAAAATTACAGGCAGGATTAAAACCGCAGGCAGATTCGTTAATTAAAGTATACCGTTCTAAAACAGCATTTGATCAGCAGCATTTAAATGAGCTGGTGAGTATGTATAAATAGACTTCATTCATTTTACCTTAAACATTCGCAATGAATCATTTTAAGTTTTACAGTAAAGAGGATATTTTATCGCTTACTAAAATGCGCAGGTTTGAAACTAAAATAGGCGAACGCTTGCAGTACCTGAAGTTTGATGGTGAGTGGCCTGAAGTATTACAACAGTCACCAGCCAGATATGTAATAATTGGTATACCTGAAGATATAGGTGTGATGGCGAATTATGGTAACGGTGGAACAGCCACCGCCTGGTTATCTTTTTTATCTGCCTTTTTGAATGTAAGAGCGAATGATTTTTTAACTGGTGAACAAGTGATGTTACTGGGGCATTTTGATTTTGGAGATCTGAAATATTTAATTGACAACAATGCGTATAATCCTGATGAATTAATTGAAGCCTATCGTCATGCAGTAAATATTATTGATGAAGAAGTGGAAAATATGCTTAAAGTAATTGTGGCCTGTAATAAAATACCTATTGTAATAGGAGGTGGGCATAATAATGCCTATCCGGTTATAAAAGGGGTATCAAAAGGATTGGCTAAAACTGGTAAAATACCATCGGCTCAAATTAATTGCATTAATCTGGATGCACATCCCGATTACGGAGCTACAGAAGGCCGTCATAGCGGCAATGCATTCAGGTATGCTAAAGAAGACGGGTATATGAATAAGTACAGTCTTGTTGGGGTGCATGAAAATAATATCTCTCAAAGTGTTTTGATGGATTTGCACAACAGTTCATTTATTCATTACACTACTTACGAAGATATTTTTATTCACGGAAGAAAAAATTTTATACAGGCAGTAGCCAATGCCACCGGGTTTACAGATGACGGTTATACAGGTATTGAACTGGACCTGGATGTAATTGAAAATATATTGAGCAGTGCAGTCACGCCTTCGGGTATCAGTACTTTACTGGCAAGGCAATATATCAATTTTGCAGCAACAGATGTAAAAGTGGCCTATCTGCATATTTGCGAAGGAGCAACACAAATGATGGATGGCAGAAAGGATGACAGCACGGGCAAACTGATCAGTTATCTGGTGGCAGATTTTTTGAAAGCCCATTCACATCAATAATTACAGCTGAGCTGCAATTTCTTTTTCATCTGCAACGCCGTCTTTTCGCCAAACTAATTTTCCGTTTTTAAAAATCATAAAAACAGGTAATGCGGTTACTTTATTTTGTTGTAAAACTTCCTGGTCATTTCCCCCGTCTACCTTAACCAGTATAAACTTACCCGTATTATTTTTTTGTAATTGTTCAATAACCGGTTCCATGGTTTTACAGGGAGGGCACCATTCAGCGCCAAAATCTACCAGTACCACCGGAGCTGAACTGATTGCTCCGTTAAATTCGTCTACACTCATTTGTTTGCTTGTGGTAACGCCTTCCAGGTTTTTGTTTGCAGCTTTCCATGCATTAATGCCCCCTTCTAATTCAAATACATTTTTAAAGCCCATGCCCCTCATTTTATCTGCTGCTGCGGCGCTTCTGCCTCCTGCAAGACAGTATACATACACAGGTTTATTTTTATCGATAAAGCTGATACGGCGGTTAAACTCATCTTTGTCGTTCCAGTTAGCCAATAAGGTATTTTTGATATGACCACCGGCATATTCTCCGGGAGTTCTTACATCCAGTAGCTGAACGGCTTCTTTATTGATGGACTTTTCAAATTCAT
>JBAXET010000229.1:0-4443 GCA_037140275.1 Ferruginibacter sp.
AAAAAGTTACACCCCGGTGGGTGGATTGGGGACTGTTACCCGTATCAATAACAGCACCAGTTTTGGAGTAAAATTTTTGGTATGGAATGTTAGTCATGATAAAGAATGGACCGATACCAAAGGAAGATTTAAACCAATTGCTGAAGAAAACACACCCTTCGGACTTTGGTGCAATTTAATTCCGGCCAGTTATAAAGTCCCTTTTTTAAATTACGATGGTGCCAATTATTTTGTATGGCCCACTGATGGATATGGCTCCACTGCGGAAAACAAAGCTGATCTTGATCTTAAAAAATTTAACAACATCAGTAAATTCTATACAAGAAACAACGAATCACAAATTGTAATACTGGCACCCGGTAACAAAATGCCCTTTGTGGAAGTCACCATTGGCGAATATCTTAACGGGGCTTTAACTAATATTGATAAAGAATTACAAAAGAAAAAAGGCGACATACTGGATGCCAACAGAGGCACAGACGAATCTACTGTAAAAAGAAGAGAAAGTTTTTATGCCTATCAGGATGAAGCATTTGACCGCTTCAGAAAGGGCATTCGTAAATGGCTTGAATTGTATAAAGCCCGGCTGAATGAACCGGCACTGGTGAATCATTTGCAACCCACTATCAACGATTTTTATGGTGATATCGATCCGTTTAGAAAAAGCATTTCGGATCCGGTACATCCTGTGTATAAAATACCTAAGGACGTTATTGAAAAATGTAAGACAGATAAACCTCAATGGATAGCAGCTTACTGTTATTACGAAAATAAAGAAAGAGGCAATCAATTGTATGAGATGTACCGCTCCTTTACAGAGAATATAAATTACGAGTATCTCTACAATTATTTTTTTGATCCCGAAAAAGTAAAAGGTAAACCCTATACCCCTGCCAATGAAGCGCAATTAAAAGCAAGACTGGAAGAATACCGCAAAAAAAATGCGGTATCCATTAATCCAACAGTTGCTGTTTCTACCACTAATTCCGGCATCTTTTTTTCAGATGATTTTTCAACCAGTAAGGAAGGAGGTGATCCGGCTAACTGGTTTTTCAAAAGATATGGTAAACATGCGGTGATAACTACAATTAAAACCCAACCCGGCAAATGGTTGCAACTGGGTTATGGCACTGCTGTGCATCCTTCTCTGCTAAAAAAGCCATTACCACAAAATTTTACTGTATCATTTGATATGGCTACAGATGGGGATTTTGAATCCCGTACCGGCGGAGCAATCAGATTATCTTTAAATACCAGCGCTCCCACTGCTGATGGTACAGAAGTTACCGGTGGTAATGCCTGCAGAATAAGTATGGATATAATTGCAGGTAACGAAAGAGATTATACCAATAACAATTATATGGGTGCACTTAATATTACAATCAATGCCAACCCGGATATAAATAAACAAAACTATTCCGAAGGCATTTCTTACGCTTATCCGCTCGTTGAGTTTACCAATAAAAAAACAACAGTACATGTAGCAGTTACAATAAAAAACAATGCAGTTACTGTATTTATTAATGATAAGCCCGTGGCTGTAAGTACAGCTTTCAAATTAGCTTATGGCGGCAAATGCATCAATTGCGGTGTTCCCTCCGGTACTAAGTTTAACAGTATTTTCTGGAACAATACCACCAATGATGCCGATCATGTTAAAGTGTATATGAGTACTATTAAAATCACTAAAGAATAAAATCATCATACCAAACCATTCAATAAAATAAATTATGAAGCTACTGACTACTGCTCTTTGTATTTTATTTGTACTGAACTGTACAGCACAAAAAAATGTAATCCCCGTTACCAGCTCTGCTATTACCGGCATCACTTTGCCTGCAGAAAGCAAGCAGGATAAACGTATGCTGCTTGTTGCAGCCTCTAAAATGCTCCTCGAATTAGTAAGTAAAAAACAGGGCACTGGTATAGAAACCATTGAATTACTATATCTGCCTGCCACCTTTACAATTGACTCTTTAAAAGTGGCATTGCAAAATGCTAACTGGACAATAGCCCCAGTAGATGGAGAAAAAGATTATTACTGGCTGCAACAAAATAACAAACAGGTGCTATCTTATTTTACTTCAGGAAAAAAAGGAATGGATGTATATTTTGGTGAAGCAACACAGTCTTCAAGCAATATACAACCTGCCCCACCGGTAGTAACAGTGAATACAGAAAATACAAATACCATACCTGTAAACAATACCCCAGCTGTAGAAATACAAAATACTGCACCTGCACCACCCATCACCAATGATGTGCCACCTGTTACCCCTGTACCGACAAGTACCGGCTATACATTCAGCATCACCAACTGGGATGATGGCTGGGTAAGTACTGTTAAAGAAGATTTTGTGGAAGTAGTCAAAGGCAATATCAAAGTGCTGGTGCATTTTCCAAACAAAACAGCTGATGCTTATAATTCTGTTTTAAAAGAAGGTGACTATACAGCCTGGAATACTTTAGTAGCACCCAGATACAGCAATCTTAAAATACTGGAATGGAAAAGCATTCAAAGCTGGGAATCCATTTCCTTTATGGAAGGGGATGCTACTGAAAATGCAACAGGTAAAAATGTACATATAGTATTCTTTAAAAAACATTACAGCAATGGCAGTGGCCGCTATCTTGAATTTGTAAGTGATACCAAGGCCGATTATGAAAATGAATTTGGCTCTTATCATAATACTGAATTCAAATGGGACAAAACTGCCAATATGCAGTACAGAAACAAATTTTCAGTAGCAGCAAATGATATCATTGGCAAGTGGAGCACTACTGATTACGCCTCTATTAGTTACTATTATGTAAACACAGGCGGATCGGCAGGAACCAGCACCACTGCCACCGCGGATGAATTTACGTTTTTACCCGGCGACACTTATCAAAGTCAGCATTCGGGTGCATCAGGTATGGTAGGTAATATGAAATTTTCTAATCAGGAATATAAAGGCCAGTCAACAGTTACCAACTGGAATATTGTACTCACCAATAGGTTCCAGGGTGCTACAGAAAAATACGACAGTTATTTTGAAGCATTGAAAGGTGGCAGGGCGCTGATTTTAAAAGACCGATTGAATTACTCCTACACTTTGGTAAAGCAACAATAAGTATGAAAAAAAACTATTTAGCCCTGTTACTGCTCTGCTGCATTTCCAAATGCGCATTGGCACAAAAAGAAAGTTTTGATATTATACAATTTACTGCTCCCGCCGGCTGGACTAAAGAAATAAAAAATAACAGAATCAGTTATTCGGTAAAAAATAAAAATGTCTGGTGCCAGATCGGAATTTTTAAAAGTGTGACTAGCAAGGGAACCATTGAACAGGATTTTGAAAGCGAATGGCAGGAACTGATAGAAGCGACTTACCATCCAGCTGCAGGCCCGCAAATTACAGATATACCCGAAAAAGATGGGTGGAAAATAAAAAGTGGCGGCTCTCCATTTACATTTAAACAAAATAATGCCGTTGTAATGCTGACCACCATTAGTGGTTATGGTAAGTCAGTTAGTATTGTAGCTGCCACCAACTATACCGATTATCTTACCAATGTACAACAACTGGTAGCATCCATTAAATTAAATAAATCAGATTCTCAAATAATTTCGGCACTTACGCCATCTGAAACCCCCAAAAGCAGTACTAATAAAAATGGCTTCAGTTTTTCCAGCAGTAATTTTGATGATGGCTGGACCGCTATAGAAAAAACCGATTGGGTGGAAGTAAATAAAGGCGAAATAAAAGTACTTATACATTATGCCAATGCAGTTACTAATACCTATATCCCCAACAGAGATGTAGCTACTACAACTGCCTGGAATAATCTGGTGGCGCCACGCTACAGCAATCTGAAAAATTATTTTGTTTTTAATAACAGCCTTGACCCCGAAGCGCCCTACTTTGTATCGGGTAATGCCACAGAAAACAGTACCGGTAAAACGGTATATGTAGTTTTGTTTAAAAGAGGGAAGAGTAATTGTATTGAATTTATTTGTGCCGATAAAAATACTTTCATTAAAAATTTTAACGTAGATCAAAGCAAACTGGAGTTCTATACCACATTTGAATATTGGGAGCCGCTGAAAAGGATGGCCAGCTACAACAAGTTTGCTATTGCCAATGCCGACTTTAAAGGAAAATGGACCAACGATTTTACCGGTATTCAGCAATACGTAAATGTATATACCGGGTTTGATGCAGGCATGAGCACCTACCAGTCGAGAGAAAACTTCCAATTCAGTACAGGTAATTTGTATAAATGGGATCTTACAGTAGCCAGTGGAATGGTAGGTAATATCAAAGGGAAAACCACAAAGACTAATGGTAAATTTTCAATAGCTTCTTTATGGCAAATGAGGTTTTCTGATATCAGTGGTAAGCCTGCCCTGTATGATGCTTACTTTTCCTGTGTAAAAGGAGGCCGTGTACTATGGCTTTC
>JBAXET010000230.1:0-4395 GCA_037140275.1 Ferruginibacter sp.
GTGCCGACGGCCAGCTGAGTATGCAGGAACTGGAAGGGATTGATCTGGATGAATTTTCCATTATTCATTTTGGTTCTGCAACAGGTTTTTTACCCGGGCCTTTACAAGCTGCTTACAAAGGGTTATTACAAAAAGCATTGCAGAAGGGCATCTTTATCAGCTTTGATCCCAACTACAGGCATTTATTATTTCAAAACAATACCGAAGGTTTTATTGAACAATCATGGGAGTTTTTAAATCACTGTCATTTTTTTAAAGTAAGTGATGAGGAAGCCATGTTACTTACTGGCACGGCAACCCTTGATGCCGCAGTTGCAATATTACTGGAGAAGACAAGCAGTATTTTCGCCATTACTTTAGGTAAAGAAGGCACGTTGTTAGGCATCAATAAACAAACAATTATTGTTCCCAGCATTGAAGTGAAACCAGTAGATACTACAGGGGCAGGCGATGCATTTGTTGGAGCAGTATTGTATCAGCTGAGTGATAAAACACTTGCCGAAATACAATCATTATCAGCAGCAGCATGGCAGCAAATTGTTGCCAATGCCAATAAAGCCGGAGCCAGAACATGTGAATATATGGGAGCGATGGAAGCATTTAAGCATTTAAACAATTCAATCTTTAACTAATAAACTAATAAACCAATAAACTAATAAACCAATTAACTAATAAACTAATAAACTAATAAACTATTTAACTGATTAACCATTCAACCAATTAACGAGTAACAGTGTACGACAGTCAATTACATAAACAGATCAGCTTAGGGCTTCGCAGGATGAAGATCGATATCGGCAACAGCGATAATATGTTTTATACCCGTTTTATTGCCAATGCTACAGCGATAAAATTTTTGTATTACGAGCTCTATAAAAATCATGCTGAGGTAGATGCTATTTTTGATGAGCTGATTGATACCATGGCAAAAGCCTATACAGAACGTCCTTTGGCTTTGAAGCATCGTGATGATGAGAAAGAAAAAAGAGGCAACTGGTTTTTAAGCAATGAAATTACTGGGATGAGTTTGTATGTGGATCGTTTTTGTGGTAACCTTAAAAATTTAGAAGATAAATTACCCTACTTCAAAAAACTGGGGGTTAATTTTTTACACCTGATGCCTGTAATGGAAAGTCCCGCCGGAGAAAGTGATGGTGGCTATGCAGTTTCCAATTTCAGAAAAGTAGATGAACGCTTTGGTACATTAGAAGATTTAAAAGGGGTGCAGGAAAAAATGAGCCGCGAGAAAATGTACCTGATGATGGACATAGTGCTCAACCATACTTCTTACAGGCACGAATGGGCGCAGAAAGCAAAAGCCGGCGATAAAAAATACCAGGATTTCTTTTATATGTACGATACCAGGAATATTCCTGATCAGTTTGATAAAACCATGCCGGAGATTTTTCCCGAAGCAGCGCCCGGCAATTTTACTTATGTACCCGAATGCAATAAATGGGTGATGACGGTTTTTCATAAATACCAGTGGGATTTAAATTACAGCAACCCATCAGTGTTTATTGCCATGCTGGATACGGTTTTCTTTTATGCCAATTTGGGTATTGATATTTTACGCATTGATGCACCGGCATTCATTTGGAAACAACTCGGAACGGCTTGTCAGAATCTGCCGCAGGCACATAGTTTACTTCGCTTAATCAAACAATGTGTACAGGTTTCGGCACCGGGTATGGCATTATTAGGTGAAGCGATTGTGGCTCCTAAAGAGATCATGAAATATTTTGGTACCGGGTTATATGCCGCTAAGGAATGTGACTTTGCCTATAATGCCACGCATATGGCTTTGCAATGGGATGCTTTAGCAACAGGTGATACCAGAGTAATGCTGGCAGCACAGCATGAAATATTACAAAAGCCTTTTGGCACATCATGGATCACTTATACGCGTTGTCACGATGATATTGGTTTGGGCTACGACGATTACATGATACAACATGCAGGATACAATGCCTATGAACACCGTAAATTTTTGAAAGATTATTATTCCGGCGTACAGGCAGGCACACCTGCCAGAGGAGCATTGTTTGCTGTAAATCCAAAAACACAGGATGCCCGTATCAGTGGTTCGCTGGCTTCTTTATGCGGACTGGAAACGGCCATTGATCATAACGATGCCTATGCAATTGATCTGTCGATAAAAAAGATACTGATGATGCAGGCGCAAAGTTTTTTTATTGGTGGCGTTCCTATGTTATTTTATGGCGATGAGTTGGGATATACCAATGATTATTCATATCTTAATGATACGGGAAAAGCCTATGATAACCGCTGGATGCACCGGCCGGTTATTGACTGGAAAAAAAATAACCGAATTGATGAAGAAGGTACTGTTGAAGAACGCATATTCTCAGGAACAAAGCGTTTAATTAGTATCCGCAGGCAGCTGGAAATGGTAAGCGATCTTAAAAATTTAACCTGGTTACCTCTGCATAATACTCATGTGGCAGGTTATTTAAGAACACATAGCGACCAAAAATTGTATTGTGTTTTCAATTTCTCTGCCGAGCCTGCATACCTTACCTGGTTTGCATTTAAGCAGCATGGCAGGGTAGCAGAAAAGTTATTTGATCACTGGAGCGGTAATGAATTAAATGTAGGGTATGATCATGAGTATTTGGTTATTGAGCCTTATGGCTTTTACTTACTGGAGCCTAAATAAAATGTAGTTTCTATACACTGAGGGTGATAGCTCAGTTACTTCTCATAAGCAGTTAGTTTTGGTAAAGAGCCCCTGTATCTACAGGGGCTAATTTTTTTATATATCTTCCACTATGCCTGCCTCTTTGTAATTTTACTGCAGGCCAGCACATGATAGTTAAAAATCGCTAATTTGTAATTTGAATTTTAAATCTGCAATACGATTGCTGCAGCACGAGGGCTTAAATATAATCATCACAATAAATTAAAATATTACAGTTCTGTAAAAAAATAATGAGAACATTAGTTTGCAGCAAACCCGGCGAGTTTAATTATGCTGAAAAGGAAATGCCTGTTTTACAAAAAGCACACAGCATCATCAAAATAAAACGCATTGGTATCTGCGGAACAGATCTGCATGCATTTGAAGGCACACAACCTTTTTTTGAGTATCCCAGAATATTGGGTCATGAAATATCAGGCGAATTAATTGAAGCCGATGATGCACCCGGTTTTGAAAAAGGCGAACTCGTTAGTTTTATCCCTTATTTTTATTGCGGCACCTGTATTGCCTGCCGTAATGGTTTACACAATTGCTGCGCATCAATAAAAGTTTGCGGCGTGCATATTGACGGCGGCTTTGCCGAATACCTTCAGGTACCTTCGTATGCTTTATTACATGGCGAAGGATTACAGCCCGATGAACTGGCATTAGTAGAACCATTGGCCATTGGTGCGCATGGTGTAAGAAGAGCAGGGGTTAAGCCCGGCGAATTTGTTTTGGTGATTGGAGCAGGACCCATTGGTTTGGGTATTGCAGAATTTGCCAGACTAGCCGGCGGCAATGTAATTGTAATGGATGTTAATGACACCAGATTGAATTTTTGCAGCAACAAATTAAAAATCGCACAAGTCATTAATCCTTTGCAGGAAAATGCAATGCTAAAATTAAAGGAGATTACCAATGGCGATATGCCAATGGTTGTAATAGATGCTACAGGAAATCAAAAAGCCATCATCAATGCATTTCAGTATATGGCACATGGCGCAAGATATGTGCTGGTAGGTTTGCAAAAGGGCGAGATCAGTTTCAGTCATCCGGAATTTCATAAACGCGAAGCCACTTTAATGAGCAGCCGGAATGCTACAAGGGAAGATTTTGAACATGTGATTGCATCAATGAAAAAAGGACTGGTAAAACCGGACAACTATATTACACACCGTGTAACATTTGAAGCAGTGAAAGATAATTTCGAAAGCTGGCTGAATCCGGCAACAGGGGTTATTAAAGCAATGGTGGAAATGGAAAAATAAAATATTATGCAATTCAGAAAATTAGGAAAAACTGGAATGAATGTATCTGCCATCAGTATTGGTACCTGGCAGGTGGGTGGTAAATGGGGCAGCAATTTTGACGATTACAATGCAGCTGCTATCTTAAACAAAGCCATTGACTCCGGTATCAATTTTATTGATACTGCCGATGTGTACAGTGATGGGTTGAGTGAAAAAGCAGTAGGAAGAATTATTAAAAGCCGCTCAGAAAAAATTTATGTGGCCACGAAATGCGGCAGGCAAATTCAGCCGCATGTAAATCAGGGTTATCAGCCTGCGGTATTAAGAAAATATGTGGAAGACAGTCTGCAGCGCCTGCAACTGGAAACGATCGACCTTATTCAGTTGCACTGTCCGCCAACAGAAGTGTACTACCGTCCCGAAATATTTGAATTATTTGAT
>JBAXET010000231.1:0-4390 GCA_037140275.1 Ferruginibacter sp.
ATAGTAAATATTGTAATCGCCGGAAATGTCGTATAAAATAAAAAGGAACAAAAAAAATAGGCTTCCAATAAAAGTATGATTGAAAGTATGCAGGAATTCCAGTAATCTGGATTTATGATAAATGTTCTTATAGGTGCCTGTAAGATGATAAAGTATAAGCCAGCAAATCGGATAAATAAAAAGCCCCTGATACAATCCGTTACCCGCAACTATTGGTTCACCAATTATATGTTTACGTACAAAGTAAAAAGTGATCCATGCAATAATAGCAGCAATCAAATCACCTGCAGCGTACCATCTGATATGTATTCGGGGTTGATTCAATTAAACAAAATAAAAAAGTTGAATAACAAAGATACACCCCTGTATTAATGGTGGTTGGCTTTGTTTATTTTTTCCAGAATCTGATGAGCCACATCCATAGCCCTGAAACCATCTACAATGCTTACCGGAGTATCAGTGTTGTTAATGATAGCATCGCGGAAGGCCATCAGTTCCATTTTAATGGCATTTACATCGGGCACATTAGGGTTGGCTATAGCAATTGTTTTTTTACCATTGTGGGTATCAATATCGAAGGTGAATACATTTTTATCTTCAGGAGTATTCAGTTTAATTATTTCAGTTTTCTTTTCAAGAAAATCTATGCCAATATAGGCGTCTTTTTGAAAAAGCCGCATTTTGCGCATTTTTTTCATCGATATTCTGCTGCTGGTAAGATTGGCCACACATCCATTATCGAACTCAATTCTAACATTGGCAATATCTGGTGTATCGCTCATTACAGCAACACCATTGGCGCTGATATAATTCACATTGCTTTTTACCAGACTTAAAATAATATCAATATCATGAATCATCAGATCTAGAATCACGCTTACATCAGTGCCACGGGGATTAAATTGTGCCAGGCGATGCACTTCAATAAACATAGGTTTAAGAGTAAATTCCTGTAGCGATAAAAAAGCGGGGTTAAAGCGTTCCACATGCCCTACCTGAAATTTTATATTGGCCTCTTTGGCCAGTTTTACCAATGCTCTGGCTTCGTCCATGGTATTGGCTAAGGGTTTTTCAACAAATACATGTTTGCCTTTTTTTATTGCTGCTTCGCATAAACTGAAATGAAAACTGGTGGGGGCAACTATATCCAGTGCGTCACATTCATCAATCAGTTTTTCTGTGTCGGGGTAATGGGGTAATCCATATTTTTCGCTTACGGCTGCGGCATTAACATCATCGGTATCAGAAAAACCGATCAGTTCAACACCTTCAATTTCTTTCCAGTTATTGAGATGAAATTTTCCTAAATGTCCGGCACCTATAACACCAACTTTAAGCATAACCCGAGTATTTTTATCAAAGGTAAATTTTGGATAGCGGTTTTGTTTTTTTTATTACCAACACCTGTTTATTACTAATAGATTGTAATATAAAGCTATGCATTTGTTTTTTACAATGGCGGTACCCAAAAAAAAAGGCCTTCAAAAGAAGGCCCTGTATTTTTAAGCCCCTTATGGGGGATGATTTATTCTTCCCAAAAACCCATTTTGCCAAATTTTTCAATTCGGTCTTCAATTCTTTTTTGTGCAGGAATTTGTTTTAATTCTTTAATAACAGGAATTAAATATTCTTTAAGTTTTTGTGCCGCTTCATCATAATCCCAGTGTGCACCACCTAAAGGTTCCGGAATTACGCCGTCTACCAGTCCAAATTCCATCATATCCTTACCTGTTAATTTCAGTTGTTCTGCAGCAATTTCTTTTTGCGCCCAGCTTCTCCATAAAATAGCACTGCAATTTTCAGGTGATATAACGGTATACCAGGTATTTTCAAGCATAAATACCCTGTCGCCAACACCAATACCCAATGCACCGCCACTGGCACCTTCCCCAATAATTACACAAATTACCGGAACTTTAAGGCGAATCATTTCATAAATATTTCTGGCAATGGCTTCTCCCTGACCACGTTCTTCTGCTTCCAGGCCCGGGAAAGCACCCGGTGTATCAATTAGAGTAATAACAGGTTTATTGAATTTTTCGGCCAGCCGCATCAGACGTAAAGCCTTTCGATAGCCTTCTGGGTTGGCCATACCAAAATTTCGGAGCTGGCGCATTTTGGTATTGATACCTTTTTGCTGGCCAATGATCATCACGGTTTCACCATCCAGTTGGGCAAATCCACCTACCATGGCTTTGTCATCTTTCACATTCCGGTCGCCATGTAGCTCAATGAAATTAGTACACATTTTATCTATGTACTTTAAAGTATAGGGCCTGTCCGGATGCCTGCTCAGCTGTACTTTCTGCCAGGGGGTAAGGCTATCGGTTAATTCGCGTTTGGTTTCTGTTATTTTTTCTTCCAGTTTGGCGATAGTGCCACTCAGATCGATCTTACTTTTTTCTGCACTGATCTGCTGAACTTCTATTTGGTCGTACAGGTCCTTAATGGGCTTTTCAAAGTCGAGGAACTGTCTGTTTTTTAATTCAGGCATGTAATTTTTTTCTGTTTGGTTTGCAATCCGTTTCTATTACTAAAAACGTTACTGTAATATAGGCTGTAAAATTAGGGATTACAATTTTTTAATAAAAGTTTTGGAAGGAGAAAATCAAAAACCTATCTTTGCCCTCCCAAAAAATGAGTAAGTTATCAGAAATAGATTTCAGACTCAGGTTGAGGGTAGTTGGATCGGTAGTTCAGTTGGTTAGAATGCTGCCCTGTCACGGCAGAGGTCGCGGGTTCGAGTCCCGTCCGGTCCGCCAATAAAAGACCAGAATTGCGCAGAATTGAGCAGGAGTGGGAACTCCAAAATTCAATTGCTCAATAAAACGCAGAAACTCAATAAAATGCTCAACGATTATCGTTGAGTTTTTTATTGAGTATATATCAGGCTAAGATCTGGCCACTCAACACAAACTCAATAGATTTTTTACAGCTTCTCAAAAAAGCCCATGGTTTCCCCATTCAGCATATGCGGGTTAGCCGGGTATTTAAGAACTTTGTAAAATCTGTTGTATGACAAATAAAAACTTAAATAAACAAAGTAATTCCGCCGCACCACAGTTCATGGTGTACCCAAAACGCAAATCATCAGGCGACAAGATGGCCGACATGTACCTGCAATTCGTTTACCAGTTGAATAAAGTCAGCAAAAGCCTGGGGATGAGGATCAATTTCAAACAGTGGGATACGGAGACCCATTCCATCAAAGGGCAGCTGCTGCACAACGAGCTGCTCCAGCAAAAAGTTGAAGAGTACACCCAAAAAGCCATGGGGGCTTTTTATATGCTTACACAGAACGGGGGAGAAGTGACCCTACGGGAGATTATTGATGCAGCCTTTGGTAAACAGGGAGGTAAAATATATTCTTTGTTCAGTGTATTTGAGGATGTGATCCTGAAAATGGAAAAACTGAAGAGACCTGAACAGAGTGGGGCAAATCTACTCAAACATGGTACCTGCCTGAAACATTTAAAAGACTTTGTAAAACAGAGATACCGGGTCAATGATATCCCCTTCACCAGGATCAACAGATTGTTCATAGAGGATTTTGAACACTATCTAAAAACAGAAGCAGCAAATGGGCATAATTCTGCCAATAAGATGCTGCAAATATTTAAAAAAGTATACAGGATTGCCGTTGATAACCGCTGGACAGCACATAATGCTTTTGCCGGCAAAAGGTTATCCTATAAAGATCCGGATATAGCATTTTTGACCGAAAATGAGATACAGCTTCTACGGCAGCTGAATATACAGAAACCATACTTGTGCAAGACACGGGATCTTTTTGTATTTTGTATCTATACCGGAGTTGCTTATACCGACCTGCAGCATTTACAGCGAAAGCATCTTGAATTGAATGGTAAAAACACATCATATATCATAAGAAAGAAAAGGGAAAAAACGGGTGTGGAATTTATGCTGCCAATTTTTCAACCGGCCAGGCAACTGCTGGAAAAGTGGAACCCGGATTGGGAAGCGTTAAGTCCTGAAAGTTTTATTGTTCCCCGGATATCCAATCAGAAAATGAATATTTATTTGAAAGAACTTATCGCCCTGGCAGGGATACAAAAGAACATAACGGTACACAGTAGTCGCCATACATTCTGTAGTACCGTAGCTTTAGAGAACGGTGTAGGAATAGAGAGCGTGTCAAAGATGGCCGGACATTCCAAGATATCACAGACACAGAAATATGCCCGGGTGAGCGCAGTGAAGCTTGAAAGGGAAACAATGGGGTTAGCTGAATTATTAAAAAATTAAAATAAGTGAACAGAAAAGCTCATCAAAGAATATAACAGTAGTATTGTAGGGAATGCCACAATGGCAACTGTTATTTTTAAAGATAATATATTGGAATTTATAAATTGGGATTATATTGGAGCAC
>JBAXET010000232.1:0-4381 GCA_037140275.1 Ferruginibacter sp.
AAGATGCCAACCTTTAGGGTTGGCATCTTTAAAATATTATTGATGAAATAACATACTCCCCGGCAACAGTACCTTATCTCCTCCCTTAATAGAATATTTCAGTTGCAGGTCATTGCCACCACCGCCATCAAAATACATGATTTTTATTTTGTGAAAGCCGGCTTGCAGATAAGCTTTATCTGATTTTTCTGTGAAGCTATGGCTGCCATCGTTATTTACAACTACCTCATCATCGATATACAGCATACTGCCATCATCACTGCCTAAATAAAAATCGCAGAGTGCTGTTTTGCTTATATTGATATAGCCTTCAAAAACAAAACCATATTTTTCAATCCTGCTTTTATTTTTAGTATCAATTGCAGTGGCAATACCCGATTTAGCCGCTTGCAGCTGCTCCATTTTTTTCATACTCAGGTCATCAGCTTCAAAATAGGTATACCGTAGCCCCGGGTTTGCAGCGCTCACATTTTTACTTTTCATCAGGGCATATGCTCTTACTGAAATTTCCATAACATCACTGATGATCAATCCATCTTTAACCGCAATAGCTTTTACCAATGTTGTTGCTGTTAGCGTAAATGGTTTAGTGTACAAAGCAGATTTTACTGTTGGCATGGTGCCATCCGTAGTATAATAAATGGCTGCACCATCGGTTTTGTTGCTGATGGTTACAGTGGGTTGCAAGGTTTTATTATAGGTAATATCTGCCTTAGGCTTTGAAAGATAGCGTCCAAAGTTTTCAATCTTTACCACATAAGCATATGGTGCTTTGATTGTATTAGGATTGTAATCAGGCAGGGTTACTTCTACATTATCACCTACCTGTTTCCATTGCAATGCAGTTTTAGTAGATAAAAAACTGATATTGCTTCCAGCAGGCAAACTGATATTTTTCAGCAACATTTTTTTATTATCGGGATATTTAGGCAGTATCGCATACAAGGCATTGCTATTGGCATTGTAAGTATAAAACACTTCTTTAACTGCATAGCCCGGCTCGGGATCGATGGTTATTTTTAACAGCATGTCTCCGCTTCTATCGGTATAGTTTCTGTTGCCCTCACTCCATTGCGAAGGCATTTTCCATCTGCTG
This sequence comes from Ferruginibacter sp., assembly GCA_037140275.1. GTDB lineage: Bacteria > Bacteroidota > Bacteroidia > Chitinophagales > Chitinophagaceae > Ferruginibacter. Next base: position 1,097 of record JBAXET010000232.1, read on the forward strand.
GTATTGTAAATGGCTTCGCCGTTTATTTTTAACCAGTCGCCCATTTGCAATAAACGTTCCTGCATAATGGGAGGAATTTTTCCGTGCTCATCAGGACCAATATCTAATAAAAAATTTCCGCCCCTGCTTACCTTATCTATTAACTGCAATACCAGTGATTGTGCGGAATTATAATCCCAGGCATCCTCCTGCCGGTTGTATCCGTAACTATAGCCCATTCCACGGCTCTCTTCCCAAACATGATCTTCAAAATCCAGATCGGGTTGGTATTCGGGAGTATAAATTCCGGCATGCTTAAATCTTAATCCTGCACCCCAGCGGTCGTTTACGATCACTTTATTTTTAATCGGACTTTCATTATACAACCAGGTTAAAAATTGTTTGCTTTTCCAAACACTGTCGCTCACATCCCAATCACCATCTGTCCAAAACACATCCGGCTGATAAGTATTAATGAGTTCTTTCATTTGCGGCCAGGTATGCTCTGTAGCAAATTTGTTTTTATCTGCTTTCCATAGTGGATTAAACCATTCATACAGGGAATAATACATTCCGGCATGAACCGAAGTTTTACGCACCGCTTTAAATAAATCTCCAATCAAATCTCTTTTAGGTCCTACATCAACGGCATTCCATTTAAATCCCCAGTCGCGGTCCGATTCTTTGCTGGGCCATAATGTAAAGCCATCATGGTGTTTGGAAGTGAGCACAATATATTTTGCACCGGATTGTTCAAACAGTTTTGCCCATTCGTCGGGATTAAACAATTCTGCTTTAAAATCGTTGGCCAAATCATAGTAAGTACGGTTGCCAAATTTTGCTTTATGAAATTGCTGACGGGCGGTATCATTGGTTTGCAGTCCCTGCTGGTACCATTCGGCATACTGTCCTTTACTGCTCCATCCCGGCACTGCGTACACGCCCCAGTGAATGAAGATGCCAAACTTGGCATCGGTAAACCAGGTGGGTACCGGCCGCTTATCTAAACTTTCCCAGGTGGGCTGATAAGTTTGCGCTGCAGCAGCAACAGCACAAAATACAAGTACAATAGCAAGCAATCTTTTCATTAGTTTTATTTTATTGTTCAATCAAATTTTCATCAATTAAATAGCCTTCTATCTCATTGATGGAAGTGGCATTTTTTTCTCCTTCAATCGTGAGTTCAATAGAATTGATATCAACAGCAGGGAAAGTGATGATCCTTTTTCTGCCAATAGTGGTACCATGAATTTCTTTTATCAATGCTGATTTTTTATTAAAGAGCAGTAATTTAAACGCCGAACAGTTTTGTCCGTCTTTTATATTCTCATACAACACCACACAATTCACTTTTTTATTTTCTTTTATCTCCACACCAACAGACTCTCTTTCTATAGCAGTAAATTTTTCGCTGCTCTGTAAATTGCCATCACTAACAGCCGGTGCTTTTTTAAGTATGCCGCCAAACAAATGATAGGTGTCTGATTTTTTAAAAATATTTTTTCCAAAACTCTGATCATGTAATTTTTTAAAGCCAACCAAGGCTGCTGAATCAAACGAAGTAAACAATCCATTACCATCAGGCGGTACATTCAGTAATAAATTAGCGCCGCGACCCACACTTTTTAAATAGAGCTGAAATAATTGCTCCGGTGTTTTTACTTTATCATCTTCTTTTTTATGATAAAACCAACCTGGTCTGATACTGACATCACACTCAGCAGGTATCCAGTATTTTCCATTATAATTTCCGGCATTCAATGTATCGGTTGATGGGCCTTGGGCTCCGGGCGCAAAACCGTCAATATTTAATGTATTCCAGTTGGTGGTGCCTGCAATGCCGCTTTCGTTACCCACCCAACGAAGCTGAGGTCCGATATCGCTGAACACCACTGTATTGGGAGATAATTTCTTTACTGTTTCTCTGAATCGTTTCCAGTCGTATACCTGTTTTTTTCCATTGGGTCCTTCGCCATTAGCGCCATCCCACCACAGTTCCCAGATGGGCCCGTAGTTAGTAAACAATTCTGTCATCATCTTTACAAAAACATCATTGTATTTTTCGGTACCGTAGTCGGGATGATTCCTGTCCCACGGCGAAATGTACACGCCAAATTTTAATCCGTATTTTTTACAGGCTGCTGATAATTCTTTCAGCACATCTCCTTTACCATCTTTCCATTTACTTTCTCTTACAGTATGTTTACTGAACTTACTGGGCCATAAACAAAATCCATCATGATGTTTTGCAGTGATGATAATTCCTTTTGCACCAGCAGCTTTTGCCACGCGGCACCATTGGTTACAATCCAGTGCGGCGGGGTTAAATACTTCTTCTTTTTCATTACCATGTCCCCATTCCAGATCGGTAAATGTATTAGGGCCAAAATGGGCGAAGAGGTAGAATTCCATATTGTGCCATACCAGTTGTTGTGCAGATGGCCTGGCTTGTGCCCGTATATTTAAAACTGAGCAACTGCATAATGCAAAAATTAATATTTGTCTTAATAATCTCAGGTGCAACATTTGATTTTATTTTTTGTGTTATTTTTTTGTTTTGATTACTACTGTAGCCTGCTGTAGTCCGGTTCCTGATGCAGTAAATCCGGCTTCACCTGCGGCTTCTTCAGACTGAATGATTACCTGGCATTTGCCATTGAATAATTTTCTTTGCCAGTTATTATCCGCACATTTATCCGGCTCATGACTGCTTGGATTGCCATTGCCCACACCAATGATTTTTATATTCCCTGTAGTGGCAAATTGGATATTGTCCATTGCTGTTGCTACTTCTCTTCCTTTGTTATCTGTTACTGTTACATTCATTATACAAACATCCTGTCCGTCGGCATTAATTTCTGTGCGATCCGGAGTAAGCACAATATGATAAGCAGCACCGGTGGTTTCTACTTTAGCATATAATTTTTTTCCGTTTCTTTTTCCAAAAGCTTCTAATTTACCGGGCGCATATTTTACTTTCCATTCTAAATGCCCTTCTCTTTCCATTTTTTTAGTACCCAAACTTTTTCCGTTAAGTTTTAATTCCACTTCATCTGCATTACTGTTTACCCAAACTTTTACACTGTCGCCCGGTTTCCAGTCGTTCCAGTGCGGACTTAATTGCAATACATCTTTATTACTCCACCAGCTTTGATAGTAGTAGTAAATATTTTTAGAGAAACCGCACATGTCCATAATTCCAAAATGACTGTTGATACAGGGCCATCCGTAAGGAGTAGGTTCGCCACGATAATCAAAACCCGTCCATACAAAACCTCCCATAAACCAGTCTTTGTTTGCATTGGG
>JBAXET010000233.1:0-4380 GCA_037140275.1 Ferruginibacter sp.
CTTACAGTTCCATTCAACAGTAACAATCTTAACACTTCACTCAGTCAAAAGCCGGGCATTGGTTTAGAAGCCGGTATCGGATTTATATATTCCCTGTCTAAAAAATTAAGAGTAAAAACGGGCATACAGGCAAACTATACCAGCTATACCATTTATGGTGAAAAAACCAATCACCCAGTATTGACTACTTTAAGGTTAACCAATATAAATACCGGTTTCCCTTATTTAGATTCAAGAACTGCAACATTGGCTAATTCTGGACTTAATTCGGCAAAAACTCATAACAGTACTTTACAGATATCCATTCCAATAGGATTTGCCTTTAAACTTGCAGCAGCAGGTAAATTAGAGTGGTATGCAGGAAGTACTATACAACCATCTTTCGTAATTAGCGGAAATGCCAATCTGATTTCAGACGACAGAAAGAATTATGTTGCTGACCCATCTTTATTACGCCGCTGGAATTTAAATGCCGGCTTCGAAACATTTATACATTATAAAATGAACGGCTTCACATTACAGGCCGGTCCGCAATTCAGGTATCAGTTACTTTCAACTTATGCCAGTCAGTATACCATTAATGAGAATTTGTATAATGTGGGGTTAAAACTTGGATTGATCAGAAATTTTTAAGCGATATTATTTGAATTTAAAGCGCAATATTGAAAGTAATCAATATTGCGCTTTGTGTTTACAGCCTTACAGTTTTGTTATCCCATTCATTCGGTTTAATTTTGAATTATGAGATTACCTATAATTGCACTATTCCTTATTACAATGTACAGTTGTAATGATAATACCCCTGCTGTTTCCGTTAGCCCTGCTAAAAAAGATACCCCTACTGAAAAAATACTGTTCTTTCCTGTTACTGCTTACCTGAAAGGGCAGATCGCGGATATTATTAAAACTAAAAAGCCCTTAAAAAAATATACCATTTCCGGAGACCATACTGATTCTTTAAAAGCTACAGTAACTGATTTTAAAACACTGGCTAATGAATTTTTGCAGCCCGAAATTGATTCTGCAAATCTGCTTTCATTTTATTCAGAATCAAAATTTTTTGACCAAACCATCAATGCTATTACATTTACCTACGAAGCTAAACAACCTCTCCCCGATTCTGTTACACTACAACACTGGGATGTATATGTAGCGCCTGAAATCGGCAGTGTTACACGCATCTATATGGTAAAAAAAAATACTGCAGAAAAACAACTGCAATTAACCTGGCAAAGCAATCAATGGTGTAAAATAACAACAATTATTACCCGCCCGGACGGGACTTCAACAGTTGAAAAAGAAGAAAAAATTTCCTGGGAATATTAATGCATCATGACTCAAGAAGCATTTTCTGCAATAGCACATACTATACCAACCCAGCCTGGTATTTATAAATATTATGACTCGTTTAACGAACTGCTCTATGTTGGCAAGGCCAAACATTTAAGAAAAAGAGTTAGTTCCTACTTTTCTAAAACATTTACCAGTTATAAAACTCATGAACTGGTACACCGAATTCATCATATTGAATTTACTATTGTAAACAGTGAGCAGGATGCTTTTCTGTTAGAAAACACACTGATAAAAGAGTTTCAGCCCAAATTCAATATTAACCTTAAAGACGACAAGACATATCCTTATATAGTCATTAAAAAAGAACCATTTCCAAGAGTATTTTTTACTCGCAGAAAACTTAATGACGGTTCTATTTACTTTGGTCCTTATACCTCGGTGGTGAAAGTAAAAGAACTATTAGATTTTATTAAAGAAAATATTCTATTACGGACCTGTAAGCTCAATTTAACCGACAATAATATAAAAAAAGGAAAATTTAAAGTTTGTCTTGAATACCATCTCGGAAATTGCAAGGGGCCCTGCGAAGGGCTTCAGACTGCAGCAGCGTATGAAGAGGATCTGGGGCAATTAGCCAATTTATTAAAAGGTAATCTCTCCCCTGTGATTCAGCATTTTAAAAAAGAAATGAAAGTATATGCAGATCAACTGCAATTTGAAAAAGCGGGTATTTATCAAAAAAAGATCGAGCACCTGCTCTCCTACCAATCAAGGTCGACAGTGGTAAATACCAATATTGGCACCGTGGATGTATTCTCTATTTTAGAAGATGGCAATATCGCTTTTGTAAATTATTTAGCTGTTACCAATGGTACAATTGTACAAACCAAAACTATTGAACTGGAGAAAAAATTAGAGGAGAGTGCTGCAGAAGTTCTGTCATTTGCCATTGCACGGCTTCGTTCAACATTTGCCAGTATTGCAACTGAAATTATTGTGCCCTTTGAAATTGATTATCCTGAAGGTGAAACTAAAATTACAGTGCCCAGAGGAGGCGACAGAAAAAAATTGCTGGAATTATCAGAAAAAAATGTGAACTATTTCCGGGAAGACCTGAAGAAAAAGAAAATGCTGAATCTGGAAAACAAAACACCCGATGAAAAATTAAAAGTTTTAGTACAGGTGCAAAAAGATCTGCAGCTGCCGAATACGCCTTTACATATTGAATGTTTTGACAACTCTAACTTTCAGGGCAGTTATCCCGTATCTGCCATGGTGTGTTTTAAAAACGGTGAGCCATCCAGAGCCGAATACAGAAGGTATAAGGTAAAAACCGTGACGGGCATTAATGATTTTGCATCAATGAAAGAAGTGGTATACAGGCGGTACAGCCGTCTTTTAAATGAATCTAGTCCTTTGCCTCAGCTGGTGATCATTGATGGTGGAAAAGGGCAGCTAAGCGCAGCTATGGAGAGTATTACACAATTGAATTTGCCATCCACTACAACAGTTGTTGGACTGGCAAAAAATGAAGAAGAAATATTTTTTCCGGGAGATACAGAATCTATAAAATTGCCCTGGGACAGCGAAAGCCTTAAATTAATAAGGCACATCAGAGATGAAGTGCATAATCATGGCATTACTTTTCACCGCAACCTGAGGAGTAAGGGCACATTTAAGAATGAGCTGGAACAAATAAAAGGAATTGGAGAAAACACTGCTCAAATATTGTTGAAAGAATTCCGGTCTGTAAAAAATATTAAGCAAAAAACTGAAGCAGAATTAACCAGTGTAATTGGAAAAGCCAAAACAAAAATTGTGATGGATTATTTCAGGGAAAATTAACGAAATAAAAAAGGGGCTGGATAGACATCCTGCCCCGTTTTAAAATCCAATATCCTATGAAAAACCGATACAAATATATGGGTATCGCACATTTCAAAATATACCCTCTAAGTGGTATTTTTTAAATGGTAATAATTAGTTGACAACTGAGTTGTATTATAAAGCAAAAGCCCCGTTTTACGGGGCTTTTGCTTTATAATTATGTTTTCTTTTTTAGTAACTCCACAAGTCCTGCTCGTAGTTAAATATTTTTTCTTTGATATTTTCTCCTTCCAGTAATTGTAAAATTGGCTTATCTCCTAATCCATTATAGTTTTTAATAAACAAATCGTATGGATTATCGATAGTGCTTTTTACAATACGACCATAAAACATTCTGCTTTCAAACAGTTCTTCCCAGCTCATACGCGCTCCAAAGTTTTTACCATTGTATACTTCGTATTTGGCAAATACAGGACGCAGATCAGGATAGTATACCCAGAATAATGCACTTTCTCCTAAATCAACACCGGAAGCAGTAACGATTCTTTTTAAAGGCGCAATACCTAATATTCTCCAAAATAAACGAGAGCTTTCTTTATCAAAGATCACTTCTTCTTTAACCTGAAATTTATAGAATGAATCTAAACTTACTTCATTTCTTTTATAGATAACGCCGGTTTGAACACCATTCGAATCGTACTGAGGTATCGGCACTTCAGGCCCTGCAACAATTGCTGCAACTTCAGGTTTTGTCATTGGAGTGGTAAACCTGTCATCAATATTACTGAAAACAGTTACTGCACTATCCTGAATAGCCTGTAATAAAATGGATATCAAACGCTGGTTACCATTGTTTTCATCAGCAGAATACCTGAATGCCAGATTCAATTTTTCTCTTGCATCAATTTCTCTCCATATTTTATGACGGAACAATGCATCATCAGCCCTTAAATTTTCGTAAGGCAGGGGAGTTCTGTCTCTGAGGTTTGATGTTTCTACAGCTTCATCAGGTCTTAATGATGGCAATACCTTTTTAATTGGTAAACTGTCATTAGGAACTTTCACAGCAGCTACAACGGGTGCTTTTGCTGTATCTATAATTGGAGCTGTAGGTGTTACCTTCAGATTGGTTTTACTTTTGGCTGTTTTTTTGGTTGTTGGCCTTTTTGCAGCCGCACGTGGTTTCTTTTGTGCATCTGCGTAAGAGCAAATGCTTAAAGCCAGCACAAAAAGAAAGCTAAACCTAACAATGTTCTTTTT
>JBAXET010000234.1:0-4309 GCA_037140275.1 Ferruginibacter sp.
AACTCACATCTAAAGTTTAGGAAACTTCTATTCTATCCATTGAACTACGGGACCAGCTTCTGATTATATCAGAAGGGCTGCAAAAGTAATTATTTCCGCCCATCTGCCTGCATAAACAAGCATTAATTTAATTACATTTATAGTCAACCACTGATATATGAAAAAAACAATAGTCCTGATTTGCATTTTATTATGGTGCTTTACGCCTAGCATGGCGCAAAGCCCCACAGTTAAAGCCCGCCTTAACCATACCGCCATCTATGTAATGGACCTTAAAAAATCGGCTGAATTTTATATCGGCCTATTGGGTATCGATACCATTCCCGAACCCTTTCATGATGGCAAACATATCTGGCTGCAAACAGCCCCCGGGGTGCAAATGCATATTATACAGGGCGCGCCGGCTAAAAAAGACTACTATCAAAACCAGCATACCTGTTTCAGTATAGCTTCAGTAGAGGCCTTTACCGGCATCTTAAAACAAAAGGGCATGGGCTGGGTAGACCGCGACGGCAAACCTAATATCATCACCAACCGGGTAGACGGGGTAAAACAAATATGGGTGCCCGATCCCGACGGTTATTGGGTGGAAATAAATGATGCCAAAGACTAATCGGCTATTTTAACGGCAAACCTTATCTTTGCCGTCCTAAAAACACATGATATGAAGTGGTTGAATCTTTTAATTAAATACCGCCTTCCATTAGGCGTAATTTTTCTGGCTTTAGCAATCTTTACTAATATACAGGCCGGCTTCTGGCCCTCTTTTCTATTATACCTTCTTGCCGTAATCGCCATTGTAGGCCATTTTTTGTTTGGCCCCATGCGACTTATTCAAACCTATATGGAAGAAGGCGATATGGAAGGCTCTAAAAAAGTACTGGATTCTATCTGGTTTCCGGCTTTGCTTATAAAGCCTGTGCGCAGTGTTTATTATACCATTAAGGGTAACCTGGATATGGTAAACCAGAACTACGAATCGGCAGAAAAGAACCTTAAAAAAAGTAACGACCTGATGAGCAGCAGTTCATTAATGCAGGGGCAAATGAAACAGGCCGAAGGTGCTAACAAATTACAATTGGGTATGCTGGCCATTCAAAAAGGCGATATGAAACAGGGCGAGAGCTATATCCGCGCTGCCATACGTGCAGGATTACCCGATAACGAAAATAATGCAGCGGCTTATTTACAGCTTTGCTCTATTATGATGAACAAAAGAGAGTTCAGGGCAGCAAAAGAATACTTTCGTAAAGCCAAAGGCTTTAAACCCACCACACCTCAGATCGTGGATCAGATTAAACAGATTGAAAAATATATTGGAAGAATGCCGGGTTAATACCGGCTTTTTTATTTGCCAATAAATAATTGCGCCCGGGCATTACGTAATATCTCTGCCGGATTTTTTCCCTTATTCAAAGGCCGAAAAACACTGTGGTTTACCACCGATACAATTCTATTGGTGCCCACATTTCTACTGATAAAATAATTCTTCACCACATTGGCCCTTTCCTGCGCCAGCCGCTGGCACACATTTGAGCTTCCCTCATTTTTAAAAGCATGCCCTTCTATACTGATGGTATAGGTAAAATTTTCTCTTAATAAAGTAATTACACTGTCCAACGCTTTATAAGTAGATAGTGTCAAATAAGACTGTTCCAGATCAAAAGGAATGATGATGGCGTTGGAATCCGGACAACCATGATTGCCCGTATAGCCAAACCTGTTAGGGCAGCTGTCTTCTGTATCGGGTATGCCATCTTCATCGGCATCAGCAATTACCACCGGTGGTGGTGGCGGTGGAAAATTGAGTACCAGCTCTACCCTGCAATTGAGCGCATGCCCGTCGCGATTCACATTGCTTTTTTCTGAGCGGGATTTACTCATGCCCTGCACCAGCACAATCCTGGGCGCTTTTACGCCACGGCCCAAAATATAATCTCTTACAAATAAGGCCCTGTTCAATGCAAGGTATTTGCAAATGGTATCGCTGCCCTCGTCGGGATGCGAATAGCCTTTTATAGATAAGGTTACAGAATCGTTTTTTAATAAAATTTTCACCACACTGTCTATTACTTCAAAAGTAAACGCATGGTATAAGGCTGATTGTTTGTACTCAAAGGGAATAAGAATAAGGGCAGAATCATTATACGCAGGCTTTAGATGCGACTTCGCATGTAAGGATGGGGGTACATCAGCTGCATATGCAGCAGTTATACTGCAGGTGATCCATAAAAAAAAACATATTACTTTATTCATACCGGATAGCCAGCTCTGTAGAACACATACGCTGCAATAATAATACCGTTTAACAGATTCTTGTGAGCCTGTTTGTTATTATTGAGCAAAATATTCAAATTCAGCGGGCTTTGCCAAATCTTTTTTCCACTATGGCAAAACGGAAATCAAAAATATGTTGCAATTGTTTTTTTACAAACAGCGTATTCGCTATATCTCCCAAAAACCAAAAGGGTAATTTATAGTGTACAATATCCGTCATTTCCACACCGCCTTCCACCGCTTTAAAATGATGCTGGTGGTGCCACATGCTGTATGGGCCGTAGCGCTGCTCATCTACAAAATACTTTTTATCGGCCACATGCGTGATCTCTGTCATCCAGTATAAAGGAATACCCAGCACCGGACTCACTTTATATTCAACTACCTGCCCGGCATACATTGTATCGCCATGGTATTTAGAAATAATATTGAAACCCAGATTATCGGGCGTAATCTCTTTTAAATTGGCAGGACTGCTGAAAAAATCCCAGGCCTCATCTAAACTAACGGGAATGGTTTGAACGGTTTTGATGCTGTATACCTTGCTCATTGCTGTAATTTGAAGGTATAACAACCCACAGACGGTTAAGTTGACTGTTTATTAAAATAAAGCCCCCCATCATCATATATAAAAACTGTTTGCTTTGAGCCGTGATGTTGCAGAGGCAACTTATCTTTGGTAAATGCAGCATTACCGCGACATCCTACAAAAAAAATTCGGCGGAGAATATAAAAAACTAAATGAGCAGCAACGCAATGCTGTGGATACTATTGATGGGCCGGTAATGGTAATTGCAGGGCCCGGCACAGGCAAAACACAAATCTTAGCTGCAAGAATTGGTAAGATTTTATTAGATACCGATGTACTCCCCGAAAATATTTTATGCCTTACTTATACCGATGCCGGTACCATTGCCATGCGCAAAAGACTGGTGCAGTTTATTGGTGCGGATGCCTACAAAGTAAATATCTACACCTTCCATGCTTTTTGTAATGATGTGATTCAGGATAACCTGTCGCTGTTTGAAAAAAATTCGCTGGATGCCATTTCTGAATTAGAAACCATTCAGCTGTTTAAAACACTGATTGATGCCTTCCCTAAAAATCATCCTTTAAAAAGATACCGCGGCGATGTATATTTTGAGATCAATAATTTAAAAAGCCTGTTCTCTTCTATGAAAAGAGAAGGATGGGCACCGGCCTTCATCAACCAAAAAATTGATGACTATATTGCCGACCTGCCCAACCGCGATGAATATATTGCCAAGCGTGCGGTAAAAGAATTTAAAAAAGGTGATACACGCTCTGATAAGATTGAAGAAGAAAAAGAGAAGACGGAAAAACTAAGGTCCGCCGTAAATGAGTTTGACAATTTTCAAAATCTGATGCGCAAAAAAAACCGCTACGATTTTGATGATATGATCAACTGGGTCATCAGGGTATTTGAAGAAAACCCCAATGTGCTTTCTGCCTACCAGGAAAAATTTCAATACATACTGGTAGATGAATACCAGGATACCAGCGGTACACAAAACCGTTTGGTGCAATTGCTCATCAGCTTTTGGGATAAACCCAATGTATTTGTTGTGGGCGATGATGACCAGAGTATCTACCGCTTTCAGGGAGCCAATGTGGAGAATATGCTCGACTTTGCCAATGCTTATACCAAAGATCTGATGACCGTAGTGCTCACCAATAATTACCGCAGCACACAACCGATACTGGATATTTCCAAAACCCTTATCAATTCCAATGATGAGCGGCTGGTGAAAAAAATTGAGGGGCTGAGTAAAGAACTGATATCTTCCAATATCCGTATCAATCAAATCACTCAACAACCTGCCATACAGGAATACAATTCGGTAAAAGAAGAAATGGCAGGTATTACTGCGCAGGTGTTTAATTTGTTTCAGCAAAAAATAGAGCCCGGTAAAATTGCGGTGATCTATAAAGAAAATAAATACGGCGAGGAACTGGCAAAATACTTCCGCCTTAAAAACATACCGGTATACAGCAAACGCAGCATCAATAT
>JBAXET010000235.1:0-4301 GCA_037140275.1 Ferruginibacter sp.
ATCAATGCTGCATCATTTTTTCCCAATGGGATCTGCACTTTTGTAAATGCTCCTGCAATCAGCCGTGCATCAGCTTTTTCCACCACCGCTTTTACCATCAAACTTCTGGTATCTTCTGAAATATTATTTTCTGTTGCAATGATTCTTGCAGTGTATGATGTTGTGTTATTTTCTAAAGTAAAATGTACCAGATTACCCGCCTGCATTTTGGTGCCATATTTTTCAGGAACGGTAAAAGCTAATTTCAGCTGGCTTAATTTTCTTAATGTACCAATTACTGTTTGTGGTGTTACATAAGCACCTACACTAATACTGCGTAAACCAATCTTGCCGGTAAAAGGAGCTCTCAGTTGTGTTTTGGCAATATTGGTTTGAATGATATTGATATCAGCTTTGATATTATTTACAGTTAGTTCTGTAAGATCATATTCCTGCTGGCTTACGCCGCTGATTTTTAAAAGTGCAGCATATCTTTCTGTAGTTTGTTCTGCCACTTTTAATTGCACTTTTAATTTTTGAATTTGAGCCTGAAGATCGCCATCGTACAATTTTAGCAGCACACTGCCCTGTGCAGTTGTTGCACCTTCTTTAAAATTGATTGCAGTTACACGGCCCGAAATTTCGGGGTGTAATTCTGTTTCTTCAAAAGGAAGCAGACTTCCCGGCATTTCAATATCCTGTGATAATACCTGCGGACTAACCACATAACCATCAACTTTAGAAGGTGGAGGCGGAGTTTTAGCAGCAGGAGCTTTAGGATCATCATTTTTATCAGAATTGCAGGAAGTGTTTACCAGCAAAGAAGCCAGTACTAATAAGGCAGTTATTTGCTTTGAAGCTTGTAGTATCATGTTATATTTGACGATATTATTATTAAAATTTGTCGATAAAGGTCACAAATAATACCCGTATACCGGTATTAAATTTACCAATGGAAAATATGGTGTATAAATGAAGTGCTCCTAGGCTTTTACCTTTAATAACTGCTTGATGCGGTTGGCCTGGTGTATCAATTCCTGTTTCTCTTTACTTAAAATGGTAATATGTCCCATTTTACGGCCTGGCTTAGTTTCTTTTTTACCATAGATATGCACAAATACATTATCAATTTGTAAAATTTCGTTCAGCCCTTCATACACTGCTTCACCACTAAATCCTTCTTCTCCCAAAAGATTTACAATAGCTGCCGGAAGAATATGGTCTGTATTACCCAAAGGATAACCCAGCATCACCCTCCATAACATATCGAATTGCGAGGAGTAGTTGGCTTCAATGGTATGGTGGCCGCTGTTATGCACTCTTGGTGCCGTTTCGTTTACCAGTACATTATCATCAATGTCTACAAATAATTCTACAGCAAAAATCCCCGGACTTTTTAAATCTTTAACCACTTTTAAAGCCACGGCTTCTAGTTTCCATAATGTTTTTTCGGGTAATGTGGCCGGACTTACCTGATAATCGAGCAGGTTAAGCCTCATGTCAAAAACCATATCTACAGATGGATAAATGGCTGTCTCACCTTTATCACTAACCGCTATAATTACAGCGATCTCTTTTTTAATCTGCACTAATTTTTCCAGTACAGAAGGGGCATCAAATCCTTTGGTCAGATCTGCTTTTGTTTTCAGTAATTCCACACCGCGGCCATCATATCCACCCATGCCAATTTTATGTGCTGCAGGTAAAAAATCAGTATGCAGTTCCAGTTCAGCCCTGCTTTGTGTAATCACAAACTCGCTGGTAGGAATTGCATTGTCTTTATAAAACTGTTTTTGTAAGATCTTATTTTTAATGGTTTTTAATGCCGATGGTTTGGGATATACTTTTACCCCTTCACTTTCCAGTTTTTCCAGCGCAGCCTCGTTTACACTTTCAATTTCAATGGTAATGGCATCAAGGCCTTTACCGAAATTATACACGTCATCAAAATTTCTGATATCGCCTTTAATAAAATGATTGCAAAGATGCGCCGCTGGGCATTGCGGATCATGCTCCATTACAAAGGTTTCAACCGGATAATTTGCTGCAGCCTGTAGTAACATTCTGCCTAATTGGCCGCCGCCTAAAATGCCTGCTTTTTTCATCTGGCAAATATAAAAGGTAATATTGTAGGGCAGGGGATATGGGCCAATATTTTATACAGATTACCGCCTGTATGGTGGATATTTTCTTTTGTAACTTTTATTACCTTGTTTACCGCCAATGAATCTGATATTTGCAGTACTTTCAATTATGATGCTGGAACTATCGGGTTATTTACTGGCTGCTTTAATAGGGGTATCGCTGGGCCTTATCGGCGGCGGCGGCTCTATACTTACTGTGCCCCTGCTGGTGTATATCCTGGGCGTAAACCCTGTGCTGGCCACATCTTACTCCCTTTTTATTGTGGGGGCTACTTCTTTAGTGGGTGCCATAAACAGTTACCGCAAGGGGCTGGTAAATATTAAAACCGCATTACTATTTGGTATATCTTCTATCACTGCAGTATTTTTAACCAGAAAATTTTTATTGCCTTCCATTCCCGAAACATTTTTTCCGGGAACCGGTTACAGTTTTAGTCATGCTACTGCCACAATGGTTTTATTTGCTGTTTTAATGTTACTGGCAGCCATTGCCATGATCAGAAAAGGAAAACGGGCTAAAATATCGCCCATAATTGTGATGCAGCAAAACATACCGGTTATAAAATTACTGGGTTATGGTGTGGTGATTGGGTTACTCACCGGTTTACTGGGTGCAGGCGGTGGCTTTTTACTCATCCCCTTTTTGGTGCTCGTTATCAAAATTCCTATGAAGCAGGCCGTAGGCACATCGCTGCTCATCATTGCACTCAATTCACTGATCGGTTTCACCGGTGATATGGGCCATTTTAAAATCGACTGGAATTTCTTATTCTCTATAACTGCTGTTGCAATAGCAGGTATTTTCATAGGCGGACTACTAAGCAAAAAGATACAGGGCGAAAAATTAAGGAGTGCCTTTGGCTGGTTTGTACTGGTAATGGGCGCTTATATTATTGTAAAAGAACTGTTTTTTTAAGTAGCCCTTCACCTGGTGAGCAATATCACCAGGCCTGCTGACGGGCATCATACCTTAATGTAACAAATGTGGCTATTTAGTGCTGTCAATTTTCTGACTTTTACACAGAATAACTTTATTGTACTTTAAAAACAATTTATGAAAGTCGAACAAATCTACACCGGCTGTATTGCACATGCGGCATACTATATTGAAAATAATGGCGAAGCTGCCATCTTTGATCCCCTGAGAGAAGTACAACCTTATATTGACCGCGCAAATAAAGACAATGCCCGAATAAAATATGTTTTTGAAACACATTTTCATGCCGATTTTGTAAGCGGGCATTTAGACCTTAAAGCAAAAGCCGGAGCCGAAATAGTTTTTGGCCCAACTGCAAAGCCCGGCTATCCTGCAACGGTAGCTACCGATGGTCAGGTATTTTCTATTGGTAATTATAGAGTGAAAGTGATCCATACACCCGGACATACAATGGAAAGTACCACCTACTTACTGATTGATGAAACTGGAAAAGAGTATGGCATTATATCGGGCGATACGCTGTTTATTGGAGATGTGGGGCGCCCCGACCTTGCACAACATGTGGTGGCAGAATTAACGCAGGAAAAATTAGCCAGACATTTATATCATTCTTTACACGAAAAAATAATGCCGCTCAATGATGAGCTGATTGTATACCCCAATCATGGTGCAGGAAGTGCCTGTGGTAAAATGATGAGCAAAGAAACGACTGACACATTGGGACATCAGAAAAAAGTTAACTATGCTTTACAACCCATGACCGAAGATGAATTTGTAAAAGCCATCCTAGCCGGACTTACCCCACCCCCCGGATATTTTCCTAAAAATGTTTTAATGAATATTGGTGGCTACGAAAGCTTGGATACCATTATGCAACGTGGACAAAAGCCTTTAAACCCCGAAGTATTTGAAATGCTGGCTAATGAAACAAGGGCATTGATTTTAGATACAAGACCTGCAGCAATATTTGCAAATGGGTTTATTCCCAATAGTATCAGTATTGGACTGGAGGGCAATTTTGCTCAGATGGTGGGCGAGCTGATTAAAGATATTAATCAGGAAATATTACTGGTTACCGAAGTGGGTAAAGAAGAGGAAAGTATTATCCGCTTATCGCGTGTGGGCTACGATCATGCCATTGGTTATTTGCAGGGAGGATTTAACAGTTGGGTGGAAGCAGGCAAAGAAACAGATCAGATCAACCGGAATTCAGCAAAAGAATTTGACAAAAAATACAATAC
>JBAXET010000236.1:0-4299 GCA_037140275.1 Ferruginibacter sp.
ATATGGCCCCCAGCAACATAAATACAGTAGAAAACAACATTATATAAATTCCGGCCTTTTTATCAGGGCAATAGGCATTATAACAGGAGGTAAACAAAATATAGGTTTTAATGGCATAAGCCACCAGAAAAGCTGTCAAAAAAAGATTGGCTCTTTTGGCCCATATTTTAGGCAATAGCATAAAAACGAGAATGATTACCGAAAAAATCACCAGCATTTTACCCGGTTTGCCATATTCGTTATGTTCAGAAAAAAAACCGTTGAACGTTTTTCCAATATCTGCATGATAGGTCCATGGGGTAAAACAGGATACTATCAGTACCAGACAGGCTGCAATACCAGCCCAATATATAATTTTTACTTTCATAACCTCCAAAATATAAAAATCGCCAGTTACAATAACCGGCGATTGATGAGGTCCCGAGCGGATTCGAACCGCTGTAGGGGCTTTTGCAGAGCCGTGCCTAGCCACTCGGCCACAGGACCTTTTTTAATATTACTATATTTAAGAGCCGTGCTTATCCGCCAACTGGCGGACACAGGACCTTTTTTAGTGTTGCAAAAATAGGGTATTTTTAGTCATAATTTCAAATCTCCATTTCAATTTTTAACTATGAACCGTATTGCAGAATCAGAGCTCATCATAAATGACCGTGGTGCCGTATATCATATTAATTGCAGGCCCGAAGAAATTGCCAATACCATCATTACAGTTGGCGACCCTGACCGTGTAAAAGAAGTAAGTAAACATTTTGATACCATCGAATTCCGCAATCATCACAGGGAGTTTGTAGTTCATACTGGTTTTATTGGTAAAAAAAGAATCAGCTGCGTAAGTACAGGTATTGGCCCCGACAATATTGACATTGTGGTAAACGAACTGGATGCCCTGGTGAATATTGATTTTGAAACCAGAACCATCAAAGAAAAATTAACTGCATTGAATATTATACGGGTGGGCACATCCGGTTCTTTGCAAAAGGGAATACCTGTAGATAGCTTTGTTGCCAGTACCCATGGACTGGGATTGGATAACCTGATGAATTTTTATCAGCAGGTGAATAATGAAGAAGAAAAACAAATACTGCAGGCATTTAACACCCATACACAAATGCATCAGCGCATTTCGATGCCTTACATTAATACAGCAGATATCTCATTACTTAAACATTTTGTAACAGACTATCATCAGGGTATTACAGTAACTTGCCCCGGATTTTACGGCCCGCAGGGCAGGGTATTAAGAATGGGCCTCACTCACCCCGAATTGATACACCAATTAACCAGTTTTAGTTTTGGTAAATATCATATCACTAACTTTGAAATGGAAACATCTGCAATTTATGGTATGGGCAGGGTTTTAGGACACCATTGTTTATCGCTGAGTGCCATTGTGGCTAACCGCATTTCAAAACAATTCAGCAAAGATGGTGGCGCGGCTGTAGAAAATTTAATTAATAAAACTTTAGATATCTTAACTCATCAGGTATAAAATGACAATCGACTTTTATAAATATCAGGGTACAGGAAATGATTTTGTAATACTGGACAACAGAGACCAGAAATATGATGACCTCACCAAAAAACAGGTAAAGCATATCTGCGACCGCCGCTATGGTATTGGTGCTGATGGTTTAATGCTTTTGAGCAAAAAAGAGGGCTATGACTTTGAAATGGTATACTTTAATGCCGATGGAAATGAAAGCAGCATGTGCGGGAATGGAGGCCGCTGCCTGGTAAAATTTGCACACCATATGGGTATTAACAAACCTGTATATCACTTTATTGCTACAGATGGAGAACATGATGCTGATATTGAAATTGACCAGGCCATTGTTAGATTAAAAATGAAAGATGTAACCAAAGTAGAAGAACATTCTACTTATGCCATTTTAAATACCGGATCGCCGCACTTTATAAAATTTGCCAATAATGTAAAAGAAATAGATGTGGTTGAAACCGGTCGCGAAATCCGTAATAGTGCTCCATTTAAGGCCGAAGGTATTAATGTAAATTTTGTAGAGTCAATAGATGATGACAGTATTTTTGTACGCACTTACGAACGTGGTGTGGAAGATGAAACCATGAGCTGTGGCACCGGCGTTACAGCAGCAGCATTAATGAGCGCTCATAATGCAAAAGGATTTAACCGCGTGGAGGTTCAAACCATGGGAGGACATTTAAGTGTGGAGTTTGAAAAAATAGATGACGGCCATTTTGAAAATGTTTGGTTATGCGGCCCCGCAGAATTTGTGTTTAAAGGGCAAGTGGAAGTTAGATAAACAATCAAACAGGATTATTATTCATTATTAAGCAGCAGTTTTTATGATCCAGTATTTTAAAATTATAGAGCATCAGACCATTGCGATAGATACACCGGAAAGCGGTTCCTGGGTAAATGTACTTCCGCCGTTAAAGCAGGAAGAATTTACTGAACTGAGCGAGTCGCTGGATATTCCTGTAGACTTTTTAAAAGACTCACTGGATATTGACGAAAGAAGTCGTTATGAAATTGACGATAATGTAAAACTAATCGTAATTAAAACCCCTACTGAAAACAATTCTTTTAACGATAGTGATGCTTTTTATATTACTATCCCAATCTGTATTATACTAACCCATAATCAGATTGTAACAGTAAACTCTTTCGAAAACGAAGCCATCAAAAAATTTCTGAACAGTTTCCAAAACCGGAATGCTGATAAAAAGAATATGATGGTGCTGAAAATTTTTGAAAAAATTACCACCAATTTTCAAGAGTATCTTAAAGAGATAAATCAACGGCGAAATCTGCTGGAACAAAAATTATATGATGCTAACCGAAATGAAGAGTTGCTGCAGTTAATGCGTATTCAAAAAAGCCTGGTATACTTTATTACTGCTTTACGCAGTAACGAATTACTGATGATGAAACTTGCCCGTACCAATATTTTACAACTTACCGATGATGAGAAAGATTTTCTGGATGACTTGGTTGTAGAAACTTCTCAGGCCCTTGAAACTGCCAATACATATACCACTATATTAAGTTCTTCGCTTGATGCCTTTGCAAGCATCATAAGCAATAATCAAAATGAGGTATTAAAAAGATTAACCACACTTACCATAGGCCTTAGTGTTCCCGTTTTAATTGCCAGTATTTATGGCATGAATGTACCCATCCCATACAATAACTCTCATTTGGCTTTTTGGCTGCCTGTTATCATTTCCTTTGTTATTTTAGGATTTGTAGTTTGGCATTATGTTAAAAGAAAAAAATAAGCATGTTTACTATAAGAGTTTATGGCATTCTCCTCAATGAACAAAAACAGGTATTGGTAAGTGATGAACTGATTCGTGGTATGTACATCACCAAATTCCCCGGCGGTGGATTAGAACTTGGCGAAGGCACAAGAGATTGCCTGAAACGCGAATTCATGGAAGAGATGGGGCTGAACGTAGCAATCGGGGAACATATTTACACTACTGATTTTTATCAGAAAAGTGCTTTTAATAATGCACAGCAAATTATTGCTGTTTATTATTTTGCCAATGCACTGGAGCCTATAAAAGTTCCTTTAAGAGAAAGTATATTTGATTTTGATGAACAGCAAATGCGCATTTATAAAGAAACCGGCGAAACGGAGGCTTTCCGTTTTATTGATTGGGAAAATTTTTCTGCCGATTCTGTTACCTTACCTATAGATAAAATCGTATCTTCTATACTGAAAGAACAACACTGACATGAACTACGAATTTTTTTTTGAACAACAATTAATTTTAGAAGACGATTTGGTAAGGCTGGAGCCTTTGGAAGAAAGGCATTTTGAATTGCTGTTACCGGTAGCGTTACAACAGGAATTATGGACCTTCACTATACAAAAAATAAACAGCACCGAAGATTTCAGGAAATATTTTGATACCGCATTACTCGAAAAAAAACAGCACCGGTCTTATCCATTAGCTTACTACAATAAAAAAACCTATCAATATGTGGGCTGTACAAGGTATGGCAATATAGACTTCAATAATAAAAGACTGGAGATTGGCTGGACATGGCTACACCCAAAAATGCAGGGTACAGGGTTTAATAAACATTGTAAATTTCTGTTGCTCTCTTACGGCTTTGAACAACTGCAGCTGAACAGGATCGAATTAAAGACCAGCCACCTTAATTTAAAATCGCAACATGCCATGCTCAAAATTGGTGCAACCCGTGAAGGCATTTTCCGAAATCATGTAATTAATGAAGACGGTACTGTAAGACATAGCCATTACTTTAGTTTTATAAAAGAAGAATGGCCTGCAATTAAACAAAAC
>JBAXET010000237.1:0-4293 GCA_037140275.1 Ferruginibacter sp.
ATGCAAACTTAACAATATCACAAACATAAAATGTTTTTATTACCCCATAAGGGATAAGGGTTAATAATACTTTAGCCCCATCGACTCCCGCACTATTTGCATGGTGGCATGGGCACTTTTATTAGCTTTTTCGGCACCCTGCTCCATTACCTGCTTCAAATAATTTTTATCGGGCAAAATAGTATTGATCTTTTCCCGGATTGGTGCAATAAATTTCACCATATCTTCCCCCAGCTGCTTTTTAAGGTCGCCGTAACGGATATTACAGGTATTATAATCTCCTTCAAATTTTGCCATCACATCTTCGGCACAAACCAGTTTCATCAAACCAAAAATATTCTCTATATAATCCGGTTTTGCCGAATTCGGTTCCGTTGGGCCACTGTCGGTCTTTGCTTTCATTACTTTTTTACGGATGGCATCATCATCATCTGACAGATACAAAGTCGCCATTTGATTTTCGCTCTTACTCATTTTACCACCGCCATCAAGGCTAGGTACTTTTATCAATTCTGCGTTATAATTAAATGCCATCGGTTCAGGAAAAACATCACCGTAACGGTGATTAAAACGGTTCACATAGTTTCTCGCCATTTCCAGATGCTGCTCCTGATCTTTACCCACAGGTACATATTTGGCCCGGTGCAAAATGATGTCCGCAGCCTGCAATACTGGATAGGTAAGCAACCCGGCATTTACATTTTCGGGATGCTGCCTTACTTTATCTTTAAATGTAACTGTTTTTTCCAGTTCTCCTTTGTACGCCAGCATATTCAGGTACAGGTACAGTTCTGCTGTTTCGTGTACATGACTCTGGCAATACAAGGCCACTTTATCAGGATCAAGTCCGCAGGCAATATTCTCTGCCAAAACCCTTTCCACATTGGGGCGCAGCTCTTTGGTATCGGGATGCGTGGTTAATGAATGCAGATCTGCCACCATAAAGTAGCATTCAAAATCTTCCTGCATTTTTACATAATTGCGGATAGCGCCAAAATAGTTCCCTAAATGAAGGAACCCCGTTGGGCGGATACCGCTCATTACTATTTCTTTCTTTTTTTTCATCAGGGGGCGAAGATAAGAAAAGTCAATAGTGAATGGTGAATAGTCAATAGAAAAACATACAACCGTTTATGTAAAAGAAAACAGCTATCAACCTAATCCATTATTTTTGCATTATGGAAGTAAATGATGCTTTGGTGGACAAGCTGGCTAACCTCTCCCGGTTACAGTTTAATACATCAGAAAAAGAAGGAATTAAAGCAGATTTGCAACGCATGATTCAATTTGTAGAAAAGCTGAATGAGCTGGACACTACCGGTGTGGAGCCCCTGCTGCATATGAGTGAGCAGGTAAATGTATTAAGGGATGATCTGGTAAAGGGCAGTGTAAACAGAAAAGAAGCTTTGCAAAATGCACCCGAACACGACGACGAATTTTTTAAAGTACCGAAAGTGATAAAGAAGTAATAGGTTGTAAGTGATAAGTTGTAAGCCATACAACCTTAAATGCACTTAACTTATAACTCATAACTTAAAACTTATAACTAATTATGCAAGGCATTATTCATCTCGAAAACATCCGTAAAAGTTATTACCTGGGCAAAAACGAATTACAAGTGCTTAAGGGCATCAGTATGGATGTATTCAAGAATGAGTATGTAGCATTGATGGGGCCCAGCGGTAGCGGTAAATCTACACTGATGAATATTCTGGGTTGCCTGGACTCCCCCAGCGGTGGAAAATACATTTTAAATGGCAAAGATGTAAGTCGCATGCCCGATAACGATCTTGCTGAAGTAAGAAATAAAGAAATTGGTTTTGTATTTCAGCAATTCAATCTTTTACCCCGTTTAACCGCTTTGGAAAATGTGGCACTTCCTTTAGTATACAGCGGTGTAAGTAAAAAAGAAAGAATTGAAAGAGCTGCAGCCACTTTAGCCAAAGTGAAATTAGACGACCGATCGCACCATAAACCTAATGAGTTAAGTGGTGGTCAATGCCAGCGCGTAGCTATTGCCCGTGCATTGATTAATAACCCTTCTATCATTCTTGCGGATGAACCTACGGGTAATCTGGATTCTAAAACCAGCCATGAAATTATGGACATTCTGGGCAAGATACATGCAGATGGCAATACCGTTATTTTAGTTACCCATGAAGAAGACATTTCCATGTTTGCACACCGGGTAATTCGCCTGAGAGATGGTGTTATTGAAACAGATAAATTAAATAACAACCCGCACACTATTCAACATCTTGTATAAGTTTTGATTGTAGTTTTGTGAACTAATCCCAATTATTTTTGTTGCTTTGCATATTAACTATTGAAAAAATTATGGCAACTAAAATATATACCAAAACAGGTGATTTGGGTAAAACCACATTGATTGGCGGCACAAAAGTTCCTAAAAGTCATTTACGCATTGAAAGTTATGGTACCGTAGATGAATTAAATTCTTTTATCGGCTTACTCAGTGATCATCTTACTCATAAACACAGCAAAAAAATTTTAAAAGAAATACAGGACCGTTTATTTACTATTGGCTCTTCACTTGCCTGCGATCCTGACAAAGAACCGCTGATGAAGATTCCCGATTTGAAAGAAAAAGATATTGTATTGCTGGAAAAAGAGATCGATACAATGAATGAGGAATTGCCGGTAATGAAATCATTTGTTTTACCCGGTGGCCATGTTGCTGTTTCAACTGCTCATGTGGCCCGTTGCGTATGCCGCAGAACTGAGCGTATTTGTGTAAACATGCAAATACAAAAATTATTTGTAGAACCCCTGGTGATAAAATACCTCAACCGATTAAGCGATTATCTTTTTGTACTGTCCAGGTATATCGGGCATTTGCTTAAAGTAGATGAACTGCCCTGGAAACCGCGTGTTAATTAGTAATTACTAATTATTCTCCCATCTTTCATTACCAAAACACGGTCGCTCATTTTAGCCAGCTCTTCGTTGTGGGTTACAATTAAAAATGTTTGGTTGAATTTTGTACGAAGATCGATAAACAGCTCGTGCAGCTCTTTTGCATTGGTGCTGTCCAAATTACCTGTGGGCTCGTCGGCCATAATAATGGAAGGATTATTAATTAAGGCCCTTGCCACAGCCACTCTCTGTTGCTCGCCTCCCGATAACTGCATGGGTTTATTTTCCATCCGGTTTTGAAGGCCTAAAGTTTGTAATAACTGGCTTGCCCTTGTTTCAATATCTTTTTTTTTGCCCCCGGCAATCCAGCCCGGAATGCAAACATTCTCTAAAGCAGTAAACTCGGGCAGCAGGTGATGGAATTGAAAAACAAAGCCAATCTCCTTATTTCTGAAAGCTGCCAGGGCGCTTCCCGACAAGGTATCCACCCTTTTATTATTAAGCGTTATCGTTCCGCTTCCGGCCTGATCTAATGTGCCCAAAATGTGCAGCAGCGTGCTTTTGCCGGCACCGGAGCTACCCACAATACTCACTATTTCACCCTTGCTGACATGGATATCCACGCCCTTTAAAACCTCTAATTGCCCGTATTGCTTACGGATATTTGTAGCTGATAACATGCTTTAAAAATAGTTAATAATTTATAAAAAACGGTTACGGCAAGATTTAACGGATTGCATACAATCTTATTAATTACCATCCGTTAATAAAACACTTTTGGTTATTTCCACAGAACTTCTACATTTGCGGAAAATTAGGGGGTAATTCCCCGGAACCATTTTAGCAAAAACTAAAGATATAACATATGTTTTGGACACTAGAATTAGCTTCTCACTTAGAAGACGCACCCTGGCCGGCAACAAAAGATGAGTTAATTGATTACTCTATCCGTAGCGGCGCACCCATTGAAGTGGTGGAAAACTTACAGGAGCTGGAAGATGAAGGCGAGATATATGAAAGCCTTGAAGACATTTGGCCTGATTATCCCAGCCACGAAGATTTCTTTTTTAATGAAGAAGAATACTAATTGTGCAGAAAGCTTATAGCTGAAACAGATAATCTCAGGGAAAAAAGAAATTCAGCCTCTAAAGAAATTGGTGTAAGAAAATCAAAAGGTGAAGATGCATCTGATATCATGAAGCAGATAGAATAGTTAAAACTTTAGTAAAAAGTAGTGATTACGAAATGGAAGAAAAGTATAAAAATGCTACTTTAACTGATATTGGTATTAGAAGAGTAGAAAGACTTTTAGGAGTTGAAAATTTATATGAACAAGATTTTGAAATAGTTCACCTTATTGAGCAAGCTTTAATAGCGCATGCTGCGCTGGTGGCTGAAGCAAAAATTAGTTGGGGG
>JBAXET010000238.1:0-4279 GCA_037140275.1 Ferruginibacter sp.
TAGAATTTTAAATTCAATATTTACTGTTTACTTTTAATATTCAAGATACGGAATAAGAAAATGAATAAAAAGCGATTAGTGGTTATAGGAGGTGGTGCAGCAGGTTTTTTTTGCGCAGTAAATGCCGCAAGAATGAATCCTGCCTTACAGGTAACCCTCATTGAAAAGAGTAACAAGTTGCTGAGTAAAGTAAAAGTTAGTGGCGGAGGCCGTTGCAATGTTACGCATAGCTGTTTCAGTATTGCCGACCTGATAAAAAAATATCCAAGAGGCGCTTCATTTTTAAAAAAAGCATTTCATCATTTTTTTACCACCGACACAGTTGAATGGTTTTCAAAAAGAGGAGTTGTATTAAAGACAGAGGCTGATGGCAGGATGTTTCCAGTTACAGACTCTTCACAAACCATTGTGGACTGTTTGATAAAAGAAGCCAATACATATGGGGTAGAGATTCTGATAAATAAAGAAGTGAAGGAACTGCAGCAGGTGAATGGTGAATGGGTAATGGTGAATGGCCAATGGTCCATGCAGGCAGATTATTTATGCATTGCCAGCGGGGGCTTTCCAAAAGCCATTCAGTTTGACTGGCTAAAAAATGCCGGGCATACTATTGAGGTTCCCGTACCTTCTTTGTTTACATTTAATATGCCTGGCAATGCGGTTACAGCATTTATGGGAGTGGTGGCAGAAAACGCTGTGGTGAAAATCACCGGAACAAAATTAGCAGAGCTGGGGCCGTTGCTAATTACACATTGGGGAATGAGTGGCCCCGCTATTTTAAAACTATCTGCCTGGGGTGCCAGAGAATTAGCGGCCTGTAACTGGAATTTTAAAATAACAGTGAACTGGGTACCTCAATACAATGAAAATACACTGCGTGAAAAAATGCAGCAAATTCGTTTCGATATCGCCACCCAAAAAATAGTCAACCGAAATCCTTTTGGATTGCCGGGCCGTTTATGGGAGTATCTGTTGCAGCAATCCGGAGTAAAGGAAGATTTACGCTGGGCCGATTTGCCTGCAAAAGAGCAAAACAAGCTGATCAAAAACGTATGCGTACAGGAATATGATGTAAAAGGTAAAACTACATTTAAAGAAGAATTTGTAACTGCAGGCGGGGTTCAACTTAATGAAATTGATCACAATACTATGCAGAGTAAAATAGCTCCGGGCTTATATTTTGCAGGTGAAGTGATTAATGTGGATGGGGTAACCGGCGGATTTAATTTTCAGAATGCGTGGACAACGGGTTGGATAGCAGCGAAAGCAATTAGTGAAGAAAGTTTAGAGGTTTAGGAGTTTAGATGATACTCAACTAAACTCCTAAACTCTTAAACCCCTAACCCTCAAAACTCTAAACTCCTAAACCCTCCTCCCAATCTTCACAAATACTTATCAGAGCCGTTTTTTATTCAAGCGTATTTTCAGCTACATTTGCGCAGGCAAAACCAACAGCCTGTGACTGTGTAATGTTCAAAAAGATAGACCGTTATATCATTTCAAAATACCTGACTACATTCTTCTTCTGTATATTATTGATGACAGTAGTGGTGGTGGTAGTGGATATCAGCGAACATACCGATGATTTTGTAAAATCAAAGCTCCCGGCATCAAAGATCATCACTGATTTTTATTTTGGTTTTATTCCACGCATCGATGCTATGCTGTTTCCGTTATTTGTATTCATCAGCGTAATATTTTTTACCTCTAAAATGGCCAGCCGTTCCGAGGTGGTTGCTATTTTAAGCAGTGGAGTAAGTTTTAAAAGATTTTTGCTGCCTTATGTGATTGGGGGCCTTTTTTTAACCATGATATTATGGTTGGGATACCAGTATGTGGTTCCCAGGGCTAATAAAAAATGGGGCGATTTCGAATCTAAATATATTGACCCCAACTTTGGCAATAACGGAGGAAGTACTACCTATAAACAGCACCTGTATTTTAAAAATGATTCCAATACCTATATTGGAATCAGGGGCTATGATACCATTTCAAGAATTGGCACAGGCTTTTTTGTGCAACGGTTCTCTAAAAATAAACTGCTGTATAATTTAAGGGCAGATAATTTTAGCTGGGATACTGCTACAAAAAAATGGAAACTGGATAATGTAATGGAACGAAAATTGAATGGCATTACAGAAACAGTAACCAATCATCCCTCCCTGCAAATGACATATAACTTTAAGCCCATCGATCTGCGGAGAGATGAATACTTAAAAGACCAGATGTCCACACCTGCCTTAAATCAGTTTATTAAGATTGAAAAAATTCGGGGCTCCGAAGGATTGAATACCCTTTTAGTGGAAAGGTATAACCGCGATGCAATTCCGGTATCTGTTTTGATTTTAACTCTGATTGGTGCTATTCTGGCTTCGCGGAAAGTTCGCGGTGGTAGCGGGCTGCATCTAGCGCTAGGCGTGGTTATAAGTGTGTTGTATATCCTGTTCAGCAGGTTTACTATAGTTTTTGCCACCAAGGGCAGTCTTACTCCTTTTCTTGCAGCATGGACCCCTAATTTCTTTTTTGGCCTGCTCGCTTTCTATCTCTACAAAAAAGCGCCTAAGTAACGGTGAAATATATCCAAACTTTCTTTTAAAAGTTTTGTTTAACAGTGCATCGCATCGTAATTTTAAGCATTGTATTATAATTTGATGGTATTGTATTTTTTTATAGATAAATACCACACATAAAAATCAACTTTTGGTATGGAAATCATAAAAGGTAAATTCAAAGATAAATCTGATATCGTAGCCGCAGAGATAAAAGAGCTGCTTAAGGAACATGGTAACAAAAAGATTGGAGAAGTTACATTAAGCCAAATTTATCAGGGTATGCGTGGCATGACAGGTTTAGTTACAGAAACTTCTTTACTTGATGCGCAGGAAGGCATTCGTTTTCGCGGATACACCATACCTGAATTACAACAAAAACTACCTAAAGCTTCAGATGGTTCAGAACCTTTACCAGAAGGTTTGTTTCATTTAATGTTATTGGGTGAATTACCCAGCGAAGAAGAAGCGGCTAATATCACTAATATCTGGCAACGACGAAGCCATGTACCCAATCATGTATTTGATACTATTGAAGCTTTGCCTGTAAAAGCTCATCCCATGACACAGTTTGTGGTAGCCATTATGGCATTACAAACAGAAAGTCATTTCAGCAAAAACTATGCTGCCGGCATGAGCAAAAAAGACTACTGGGATAGCGTATTTGAAGACTCCATGGATTTGATTGCCCGTTTACCCAGGATTGCGGCGTATATCTATCGCCGTAAATATAAAGACGGCGCTCATATTCAACCGGATGGTTTGTTAGACTGGTCGGGCAACTTTGCACACATGATGGGGTATGATGATGAATCGTTTAAAGAATTGATGCGTTTATACATGACCATTCATGCCGATCATGAAGGTGGTAATGTATCTGCACATACTACTCACTTAGTGGGATCTGCTTTAAGTGATCCTTATTTAAGTTTTGCCGCCGGCATGAATGGCCTTGCTGGTCCTTTACACGGATTAGCTAATCAGGAGGTAATTAAATGGATATACGAATTAAGAGAAAAATTAGGTACTGAATTGCCATCCAAAGAACAAATTGCCGAGTATGTAAAAGCAACATTGGCTGAAGGGAAAGTGGTTCCCGGATACGGACATGCAGTATTGCGTAAAACAGATCCGCGTTTTACTGCCCAAATGGAATTTGGTAAAAAACATATGCCCGATGATCCGCTGGTACAAACTATATGGAATGTTTACGAAGTAGTGCCGCCTATTTTACAATCTGTTGCAAAAATTAAAAATCCATGGCCAAATGTGGATGCACATAGTGGCGCCTTGTTAGTACATTATGGCATGGTGGAATATGAATTTTATACGGTATTGTTTGGCGTGTCAAGAGCATTGGGAGTGCTGGCCAGTTTAATTTGGGATCGTGCTTTAAATTTCCCGTTGGAAAGGCCTAAATCTGTTACAACGGATTTAGTAAAATTGTGGTTAGATGGTAAGGATGAGATTTGGGGAGAATAAAAATTACTATTTATATCAAAAGCCCTGCATTATACAATGCGGGGCTTTTATTTTTGGATGCAAGGGTTAGCCACTATATATTTGCAATCCGTTTGGGGGGTTAGCTCAGTTGGCTAGAGCGCTTGCAAGTCCCGTAAGCATTCGGGGCAGCCGTCGTCGGTTTAAAAAAAAGTAAAGTTCTTAAAATAAAAAAGGGGGGTTAGCTCAGTTGGCTAGAGCGCTTGCATGGCATGCAAGAGGTCGTCGGT
>JBAXET010000239.1:0-4263 GCA_037140275.1 Ferruginibacter sp.
CTCCACATATTGCGATATAATTTGGGTTTGGTAAGATTATACCCGGTGATGAGTAAAATAGCCGCCAGTGAAGCATAAGGGATCATGCTCAGTAAAAATGGAATCAGTAACACGGATAACAATAAAAATAAGCCGTGTGTAAAAGCTGATAATTTTGTTCTGCCACCGGCATCAATATTTGCAGCGCCTCTTACTACAACAGCTGTCATAGGAATGGCACCAACCAAACCACATAACATATTCCCAATTCCCTGTGCCACCAGCTCGCGGTTTACAGGCGTAATGCGATTATGCTTATCCAGTTTGTCTATAGCTTCCACACAAAGCAGGGTTTCTAATGTGGCCAGTAAACCAATCAGTAAGCCATATTTCCATATTTCAGTATTGTTGAATAGTTTTGAAAAATCAGGCAGGCTGATATTGGAAAATATATTAGAAGGAATATTGACGAGTTGTGCCGGCCTTAGTGTATATACCGAAGCAAACCTTGTAAATACTAAATTGATAAGAATACCCAATACAACAACCAATAAAGGGGCAGGTATTACTTTTAATTTTTTTGCAAAGTCGAGTTGCAATACAATTAATACTATCAAGGATGCTAAAGTGATTATTATGGCACCTCTTGTAAATTCATGATTCAAATTTTTTGCATGAGCCAATACATTACTATCGCCAAATAAACTCAAAAAGCCGCTTCTCCAGAAATCGGGTTTGTCGTATCCTAATGCAAAAGGAATTTGTTTAGAAATGAGCATGATACCAATTGCAGCCAGCATGCCTTTAATAACTGCCGAAGGAAAATAATTAGCAATAACGCCCAGTTTCAATAAACCCAATACCAGTTGAAACGCACCGGCAACAATAACTGCCAGTAGAAAAATTTTATAATCGCCTAATGAAATAATGGAAGCAGCCACTAATGTTGTCAATCCGGCAGCCGGGCCAGATACGCCGAGTGAAGAACCACTGATTAAGGATACCACAATACCACCAATAATACCCGATAGTAAACCGCCATACAGCGGTGCACCCGATGCCAGCGCAATACCTAAACAAAGCGGCAATGCCACCAAAAAAACGGATAAGCCGGCGGGCAGATCATGCTTTAACCAGAGCAGGCGGTAATATTTTATTTTACGTTTGATGTTATTTGCTTTATATGCAATCTACGATTTATTAAAATCACAGTCCTTGCTCACAGGCTGATACATATCATTTGGCAAAATGATATACAAAATAAAAGCCATTACAATGTTATTACACAGCAGTACCAATACCCGTCCCCAAAATAAAATCTATCTTTGCCTACTATCAGCCGGGTTATCGCGTCTTGAATAAAGATGAGGAAAGTCCGGACAGCAGAGGGCAACACACCGGTTAAGCGCCGGCGGTTTGGCAACAGACCAGAGACAGTGCCACAGAAAATTACCACCGTTGCAGCAATGCAGCGGCCAGGGTGAAAACGTGAGGTAAGAGCTCACGGGTTTTTGCAGTAATGCAATTACCGGGTAAACCTTGTGTGCTGTAATGCCACGTATATCAGCGTTTGAGGGCGGCTCGTCCGATGTTACGCAAGTAACAGCGCTGAAGGGTAGGCAGCAAGATTGTAACAGTAATGTTGCAGCCAGATAAATGATGACCATTCCGATTTATCGGGATACAAAATCCGGCTTACAGGCTGATAGTTTTTTATTGCCGGTGAAGAGGTGAAACGAATTAATTACGTTTTACCGCCTCACCGGTAATTTTTTTTAATGCCGGTGAGGCGGGGAGACGTTTTCTATTGCTGTTTGAGCATACGCTACAATCTTTTGCTTTTCAAAATTCTGCTTTGTGCGTATCTGTGTTTCTTTGAACATCTTAGTGATCTGATTAACTCAATATTCGAAAATTGAATATTCTTTAACCTGAATGCACTTATAACTTATAACTTATCACTTACAACTTACTACTTATCACTCTTATTAACCACAATCCCCGTCACCAAATGCTCCACCGGTTTTACGGTTTGAATATACCGGTAAATGGCTTTAAGTTCCATATCACTCATCCGGCCGAAAGGTCCCCATGGCATGGGTGATTGCGGATATACTTTTCCTTTTCTAAAACGTTGTAAAAACATTTCTTCTGTCCAGCTGGCGATATGCCCGGTTTTTTTATCGGGAGAAATATTTGGAGTATGGAAAACATAATTTTTATCTACCATCGACTCCATTTCAAATCCACCTGCAAAATAGGGGCCTACATAAGCTCCGGTTTTTAAATCACGGTTGGTATGACAGCCACGGCAATTGGCTACCGAAGTGGCTAAATATTTTCCATACTCGACGGTGGAATCCGGTTTTACTGATACAGGCACATCGCCATCAGGGCCAACGGGTTTCAGTAAAAATGCTTTGATCACTTTGCCCATCGTATTAAATTCGCGCTGGGGCACTTCATTTTTTACTGGTGCCAAAGTGCGGATATATGAGATGATGGCAGTAAGATCTTCATCACTGGTATTGTGGAATGGCATCATATCCAGAATCGCCCTTCCATCGTAGCCTACACCATACCGTAAGGATCTGGCAATTACAGAATCGGGTAAGTTGCCAATGCCTGTAGCCGGGTCAGAAGTAATATTGCGGGCATACAATTTACCAATAGGCAGGTTAAATATTTTCCCTCCGGATAAAGGCACTTCTTCTCCTTTATTTACCAGTGCTTCTGTACCTGCCGGGCCATGGCAATCGGCACAATGCGCCGGGCCAAATACCAAACTTTTTCCTCTTGCAATTACAGTACTGTCTTTGCTTGCATGGATGTTGGGGTAAACCGCATCAAATTTAATATTCTGTCGAAGGGAAGTGGCAATGGTTAGCGTGGCAATAAATAATAACAATACAATGCCCAGCCATTTAAGAATTTTCTTAAGCATGTCGATAGTTTTTTGATTAGATAAGGTTGAAGCCTTCAGGGATACCAATTAGTTGCTGTCTGGTTTTGCAGGGTTGAATTTTATACACCAATGCATGCGGGTGGAAATGATCTTCCGGAAGAAATTGGATAGGTTGATATTGCAATCGAATAAAAATGCCTGAAAAACAGTGCGCTGTTCTTCAGGCAACAATAATAAAGTAATTATTTTTTATCTGCAACAAAATTTCCTTCATTCACCTCTTTGATGAATTTGATAAGGCCGGGGAAATAGTTTTTCTGATCGTCGTACATATCCATATGACTTCCGTTGGGGCATAATAAAAAGCGACCCTGTTGTACCTGTGAACTCATCCACTTCATATGTTCAGGATCCATAGTGTCAAATGTGCCGCCAATGGTAAGCGTGGGTGTTTTTATTTGCGGTAGTTGTTTACTTACATCCCAAAATGTAAGATTGCCGGCAATGCCAAATTCACTTGGCCCCTGCATGGTAACATATAAAGACTGATTCATTTTTGCGAATGATCTTGTCACCGGTTCGGGCCATTGATCTAAAGGAATACGGCAGATATGTTTGGCATAATAATTTGGCATCAGCAATTCCATATATTTTGGATTGGCAAAATCGCCCCTGGCTTCTATTTGTCTGATGGTATCTAATACTTTTTGATCAAATTGAGGAGCTAAAACTTCCAGTGCGTATTTACC
This sequence comes from Ferruginibacter sp., assembly GCA_037140275.1. Lineage (GTDB taxonomy): Bacteria > Bacteroidota > Bacteroidia > Chitinophagales > Chitinophagaceae > Ferruginibacter. The sequence continues at coordinate 3,634 of JBAXET010000239.1, forward strand.
GTAGAGCGGACAACTGCTCATCATATTGCTGATGATTAAACCTTTTAAATTGTCCTGATATTTTAATGCATACTGCATGGCCAGAATTCCACCCCAACTATGGCCGAGTAAATAAAAATTATCTTTATTTAATCCTAAAGCTTTACGTACCTGTTCCACTTCCTCTACAAATCGGGGCAGGTCCCACATCGATGTGTCTTTAGGATTATCTGATAAACCGCATCCCAGCTGGTCATAATAAATAAATTCAATATCCTGTTGCGGTAAAAAACTTTCAAAGCATTCAAAGTATTCGTGGGTGGCACCGGGGCCTCCGTTAAGTAACAATACTTTTATTTTTGGATTATTACCCACTCGTTTGGTCCAGATATTGAATTTGCCTTTTGGCGTTTCAATGTTGATGATTTTTATACCGCCGGTTTGTACTTCATTGTACAGCGAATCTGTAACAACTGCAGTTAATTTATTCGACGTTTTGGTATTGCAGGAAAATAATACCAGTAAACAACAGCAGCATAATAATAATTTCATGGAAAATGTTTTGATAAATAAATATAAGCAATCCTATAAAAAGAATTCAGAAAATATGTTTTGTTTAATTGCAGGCAATTCTTCTTTTATAAAACTAAA
>JBAXET010000240.1:0-4257 GCA_037140275.1 Ferruginibacter sp.
CATAAAGCCTTTATACTATGATAAAAAAAAACATTGCCACCAACGAGTTTGGATTTGTCTTTAATCCGGCCACCGGCGACTCTTACAGCAGCAATCCCATTGCGGCAGAAATTATTCAGATGATGAAAGACAATCTTTCTTTAAATGAAATTAAAAAAAACCTGCTCGACAAATATGAAGTGGATAAAATGACCATTGAAAAGGATGTGGACGAATTTGTAGGTATACTTAAAGAAAATAACCTTTTGAATACTTAAACCTGCCCTATATGAGTGAAAATACAAAACCAATTGTAATAGCAGTTACAGGCCTTAATGCGATTGACAGTCCCGGGCCAGGCGTTGCCGTTATACGTGCTATCAGGGATGGCTTTAGTCAGCCTGTTCGAATTATTGGTTTGGCTTATGAAAGTCTGGAACCCGGAATTTATATGGATGGTATCTGCGATAAAACTTATCAGATATCCTATCCGGCTGCAGGCGCAGAAGTGCTGTACAATGTTATAAAATTTATTCATGATATAGAAGATATTGATGTAATCATTCCAAACTTTGATGCCGAGCTGTATAATTTTATCAGTATAGCACCACGTTTAAAAGCAATGGGCATCAATTCTTTTTTACCCAGCTTTGAAATGTTTGATGCAAGGGATAAATTAAACTTGTATGCATTTGGACAAAAAAATGGTTTGCTGGTACCAAAAGATAAAGCCATTTATAATGTAAATGACCTTAATGCAGTAGGTGATGAATTGGGCTATCCTTTGGTGGTTAAAGGAAAATATTATGAAGCTGTAGTGGCGTACACTTTAGAGCAGGCACAAAAAGCATTTTATAAGATCAGTGCCAAATGGGGCTTCCCTATAATTGTACAGCAATTTATTAATGGCACAGAAGTAAATATTGCTGCATTGGGTGATGGTGAAGGTAATGCCACCAGCATCATTCCAATGAAAAAAATGTATATCACAGATAAAGGAAAAGCCTGGGCCGGAATTACGCTGGAAGATGATGCCTTAATTGATCTGGCTAAAAAATTTGTTGCTGTTACAAAATGGCGCGGCGGTTTTGAAGTGGAAATCATGAAAACAATACATGACGAATTGTACATCATGGAAATTAATCCCCGTTTTCCTGCATGGATTTATTTATCAGCAGGTGCAGGACAAAATCAGCCGGCCGCATTGGTAAAAATGGCAATGGGTGATAAAGTAGCACCTTTTACCACTTATGATTCGGGCAAATTATTTATCCGGTATAGCTGGGACATGGTAGTAGATGTATCCCAATTTCAACAGTTCAGTGCATTTGGACAATTATAAGTAAGTTCTAAAAACAAAAAAATTATGTCAAAGTTAAAATATGAACGTCCGCTGATTAAAAAAATGAATGCGGGAATGATGAATAAATTTGGAGCACAAAATGAGTTTACCCCGGTTACACATATCGATGGGGTAGCAGTAAAATTGATCATTGAAAAATATGGCAGTCCGGTTTTTGTACTCAGCGAACAAAAAATGCGGCAGAATTATAAAAATGCTGTAAGGGCATTTAACACCCGTTATCCAAGAGTGCAATTCGCATGGAGTTATAAAACCCATTACAATAACGCAGTTTGTAACGTTTTTCATCAAGAGGGTAGTTGGGCCGAAGTGGTGAGTGGATTTGAATACAGAAAGGCATTAGGTAATGGCGTGCCGGGAGCAAATATTATTTTTAATGGCCCCGATAAACATACTGATGAACTGCAACTGGCGATAGAAAACGATTCACTGATACATATTGATCATTTTGAAGAATTGTATTTGATGATTGACCTTTGTGCAAGACTTGATAAAAAAGCCCGTGTAGCCATAAGGGTGAATATGGATACCGGAATTTATCCGATGTGGGACAGGTTTGGATTTAATTATGAAAATGGTCAGGCATGGCAGGCTATTAATAAAATTATTGAATCGGGTAAGCTGCAATTGGTAGGATTACATTCACATATCGGTACATATATGCTCAGCACACAAGCCTACGCTGTAGCTGCATCTAAGTTATGCGACCTTGCAGTGAATTGTAAAACGCAGTTACACACCACCATCAAATATTTGGATCTTGGCGGCGGATTCCCCAGTGCCAATACATTAAAAGGTGCTATTGGTTTGGTGCCTACTCCATCAGTTGATGAATTTGCAGAAGCTATTACCACCACAATTTTAAATTATGGTTTTAAAACTGAAGAACTGCCTTTATTAATTTTAGAAAGCGGCCGGGTACTGATTGATGATGCAGGATATTTACTGGGGTCTGTTTTGGCAAATAAAAGATTGAGTGATGGCCGTAAAGCAACCATTATGGATTTTGGAGTAAATATAATGTTCACTTCATTTTGGTACGATCATAAAATAAGTCCTGCGCAGGAAGCAAGTCAGTTTAATGAAGAAACAGTGATGTACGGTCCTTTATGTATGAATATTGATATTGTAAGGGAAACTGTTAGCTTACCTTTATTGAATCGCGGCGACCATGTGGTGGTGCATAAAGTAGGTGCCTATAATATGACTCAATGGATGCAGTTTATTGCCATGCGCCCTAATATTGTATTGATAGATACTAATAACCAAACCCATGTAATACGAAAGGCGGAAACATTAGATTATCTGCAGCAGTTGGAACTAATGCCTCCGCATTTGCAAAAAAATTAATCCTGTATAAAAACGATTGCCCAAAACATATCACCCTTTATAAAAGCCCTGCTGAACAGTTATTCAGTCTTGTTTTTTAGCAACAATAAATTGTTTGGCAGTTTATTGCTTATAGTATCATTTTTTAATCCTTATGCAGGCATTACAGGTTTGGCAGCTGCGGTGCTTGCAATTGTAGTATCGTATTATACCGGTTTAAATAACGCTTCAATTTTAAAAGGCACCTACAGCTACAATGCGCTGATCATTGGCATTGGCTTAGGTACAGTGTTTAACTTTAATATTGCTTTTTGGATATTGCTGATAGTGATCATTACTTTTTCGGTAGTGTTATCGGTGGTATTTCAAAATCTTTTTGGAAAATATGGATTACCTTTTTTAACACTTCCATTTGTACTTTGTTTTTGGATGATTTTATTGGTCACAAAGGATTTTGCAGCAATAGCTTTTACTTTTAGAAATATTTACTGGATAAATGATGTATATGTTATAGGCGACCTGAAGCTGGTACGTTTTATCATGTTCATGGAAACACTCGACATGCCATCGCTGGTATCAACTTTTTTACGGGCACTCAGTTCATTATATTTCCAGGATAATATTTTAGCCGGTGTGATTATAGCGTTGGGCATTTTAATTCACAGCCGTATTATATTTTCTTTAATTATTGTTGGATTTTTAACTGCGTATGGATTTAATCAGGTGGTAATGGCGCATCCGGAGGGTATGAATTATTATTTAATGGGCGGAAACTTTATTCTGGTTTGTGTAGCCATCGGAGGTTTTTTTGCTGTACCATCAGTACACTCTTATATCTGGGCTATTATTAGCATACCCGTAACTTTTTTAATAGTAATGGGATTAGGAAGAATAATGGGCCAATGGAATTTGCCTGTTTATTCAATGCCGTTTTGTATTACTGTTATACTATTTCTATTTTTCTTTTCATTAAAATCGCAAAAAGGCAAAGTAGTGTTAACGCCTCAGCAATTGTATTCGCCCGAAAAAAACTTGTACAACTTTTTAAATAATAAAGAACGTTTATTGAATACAGGGTTGGTGCGGTTGCAATTACCATTTATAGGAAAATGGCTGGTTTCTCAGGGATATGACGGTAACATAACACATAAAGGAGACTGGAGCAAGGCTTTGGATTTTATAATAGTAGACAATGAATTAAAAACCTACGATCAATATGCTGCCACACCGGAAAATTTTTATTGTTATGGCAAACCTGTTGTAGCACCAGCAAATGGTTTTGTACAGCTGATAGAAGATTTAATTGACGATAATGAAATTGGCAAGATTAACCAGGATAAAAATTGGGGCAATACCATTATTATAAAACATGCCGAAGGTTTGTATACCAAGTTAAGTCACTTACGAAAAAATTCTTTTAAAGTAAAGGCAGGTGACTATGTAAAGCAGGGAGATATTATTGGATATTGTGGAAATTCGGGCCGGTCACCCGAGCCGCATCTGCATTTTCAAGTACAAACTGCACCGCATATTGGCAGTAAAACATTTGCTTATCCATTGGCATTTTTTGCAGAAGAAAAAAATGG
>JBAXET010000241.1:0-4159 GCA_037140275.1 Ferruginibacter sp.
GTATTTTTTTATCCCATCCCAGGCTTTCCATAAAATATAAATAGTTGGGTAAACCGCTCCGGTGATTCAATAAACTACGAATGGTTACACCCGGATAATTGAAGCGGGGAAGGTATTTACTCAGAGTATCATCAATATTCAATTTCCCTTCCTGCCATAATTTTAATATGGCCATTGCAGTAAAGGTTTTAGAAACAGAAGCAATATGCAAAGGAGTAGTTGCTGTAATCAAATCATTGCCGGGCAAATGAGCTGTGCCTGTATATTTTTCAAAAACGATATTGCCATTTTTGGCTACCAGCATACCGCCATTAAATCCACGAAGCAATAATACAGAATCGTACCATTTTTCACAAGCATTATGAAGCCGTTCAGTTTCTGTTTTTGATAGCGCAACAGGCACTGGCAGTAAAGTGAATGCAGCAGTACTATCCTTCCTTGCCTTATCTTTTGCTTTTTGCTCAGCATTTTTACAGGAGGAAATTAAAAGAATTGCAATAATCAAGGCATAAAATAGATACCATCCATGCCATTTAAATCTGATGACCTGTTTGTTCGATAATGTATAAAAAAATGCTGTCATAAAAGTATTCCCGCCTATATGGAATATATTTGCACAAAATACGGAGGAAATATCATGGCAGACAAAAAAATAACCAGTTATCCTAAAGAAAAAATAAACATTCTTTTTTTAGAGAATATAAGTGATGTGGCAGTAAAATATTTTAACAATGCCGGTTATGCCAGTGTAAAAAAAATAAGCGGAGCATTAAGTGAAGAAGAACTGATTGCTGCGGTAAAAAATGTACATCTGCTAGGCATCAGAAGTAAAACTTTAGTTACCAAAAAAGTATTGGATGCTGCAGAAAAATTACAGGCTATTGGTTGCTTTTGTATAGGTACCAATCAGGTAGATCTTGCAGCGGCTACTAAAAAAGGGGTGGCAGTTTTTAATGCGCCATACAGTAATACCAGAAGCGTTGCCGAATTGGTTATAGGCTCTTCTATTATTTTGATCCGTAAAATCATTGATAAAAATAAAGCGGCACATGAAGGTATCTGGAATAAAGATGCCAGCGGCAGTTACGAACTGCGCGGAAAAACTTTGGGTATCATTGGCTATGGTAATATCGGCAGCCAGCTAAGTGTACTGGCTGAAGGTTTGGGTATGAAAGTGATTTTTTGTGATGTGGAAACCAAATTGCCTTTGGGTAATGCAGTAGATAAAAAAACATTGAAAGAGCTGGTAAGCAATGCCGATATCATTACCCTGCATGTACCCGAGCTGGAAAGCACCAAAAATCTGATCAATAAAAACAACCTGAAATATTTTAAAAAAGGCAGCATACTCATTAACTATGCCAGGGGAGAAGTGGTAGACCTTGATGCGCTGGCTAAATTTTTAAAAGAAGGCCATTTGAGCGGAGCTGCAATTGATGTATTTCCGTGGGAGCCTGAAAAAAACGGCGACCGGTTTACTTCTCCGTTACAGGGCTTAAGCAATGTATTGTTAACACCACATATTGGTGGCAGTACACAGGAAGCGCAGCAGAATATTGGGGATGATGTAAGTAACAAATTATTTAATTATTTAGAAAAAGGTATCAGCTATGGTTCTCATACCATTCCGGTATTAAGTCTGCCTCCGCAGGAAGGTACCCACCGTATTTTACATATCCACAATAATGTACCCGGTGTATTGAGTGAGATCAATACTTTGCTGAGCAAACATAAGATCAATATTCTTAGTCAGTATTTAAAAACCAATGATGCCATTGGTTATGTGGTGCTTGATGTGGATAAAGGCCTTAGCAAAAATGCTGTTGATCTGCTGAAAAATGTAAAGTCAACAATTAAAGTAAGACGGTTGTATTAAACTTTTTAGTTACGAAATTTTTTCGGAATAGGGTATGAGTACTGAAACAGTAGTGCCATACCCTTTTTCACTTTTTATATGCAGCGAAGCACCCATAGTTTTCAGCAGGTCTTTAATGATCAGGTATCCCAATCCGTTGCCTTTGCGATTATCGATATTAGCGGATGAAATGATGAACTGGTCTGCCATGATATTTTGAATTTGCTCAGCCGTCATTCCCACACCTTCATCTTTTACTGTAATTACAATATTTTCAGCTGTGCTGATACAGTTAATTTCAATAATGCCTTTTTCGCTGAAGTTAATGGCATTGGAAAACAGATTGTACACCAATATTTTTAACGGTTCAAAATATTGGTACATCATCTGGTGCTGACTGATATTATTGAGCAGGCGAATTTGTTTTTGTTTGGCTAATGAGTTCAGTACACCCAGTACCTGATTGACCAATTCGTATAAATTAAACTGTTCTTTAGCCAGCCTGCGGTTCTCATTCTGATACTTGATCCAGTTGAGTATATTAGTGGAGAGTAATTGTAATTCCTGCGAGGTATTGGTGATTTCTTTTATAGTCTCCTGCTGCAGTTCCTCCGGCATGGCAGTTCTTTTTTCCAATAAATTTTTCCCTGCAACAGTTAAAAATTTCAGCGGTGTAACAATGTCATGACTGATGATAGAGATCAGCCTTGTTTTTATGCTGTCGTTTTTTTCCAGCACTTCATTTTTTTGCTGCAGCTCCTGTGTTTTTTCTGCCACCTGCTGTTCCAGTTTTTTTTGTCTTATTTCAAACTGTTTACTTCTTAATTTACCAATTAATGTGATGAGTGCTATCAATGAAGCACCAATAAGCAGATAGAACCACCATTGGTTAAACCATCTTTTAGCAATCACAAATTCAATGGTTTTGTAAGAATAGTTGTTGATGCCAAAGCCGTTGAGCTTACGTATTCTTAATGTGTATTTGCCGGCAGGCAGGTTATTGAACTGAATGAGGGGATTGTCTTCTGCCTTTATTTTTTTCCAGTGCACAGAATCGTTCAGCTGATAATCTACATACAAATTTTCTTTATTGCACCAGGCAGAAAAACTCAGTTTAAAAATAATCTCCTGCACATTGGCAGGCAGGGTTTTGTTCTTTAAAGAATCAGGATTCGCTTCTTTATTATCTATCAGCACTTCATCAATATAAATGTCGCCGGATGGCAACAACGGATTAGCAGTAGCCGGGTTTACCCAAAGCAGTCCATCCATGGTGGGGAAGGAGATGGTGTTGTTTTTAAGTGTTAAAGCACAAGGGGTACAACCACCATTCAGTTCCGTCATTTCTATACCATCTTTCTTTCCAAAATAATGGTAATATACCGGCGATTTGTCATTATCAAAATTTGCCAGAATTTCATTCAGATCCACTTTAAACAAACCTCTGTTGGTACTGATCCAGCAATAGCCATAATTGTCTAAAACAAAACAATGGCAGTATAAGAGGTACTCATTTTTATCAACAGGCATTTCCTTTATTACTCCATTTCTGTACACGTAATACCCATATCCATAACTGCCCCAAAAAATATAATCTTTGTATTTCCAGATGCTTCCAAAACAGGTATTGGGCCTGCTGAAAATAGTGTCTAATTTTTTGCTGCTGGTATTAAAACGTAATAATCCGCTGCAACCTGCAACGGCTAAAACACCCGGACTGATTTCTCTTAAATCATAAGTGTTCAGATTGGCAACATTTTTAGGGTATTCGTACAGGTAATTAATGCTGTCGCCATGTAAAACTCCAATGCCGTTATTGTTTGCCAGATAGGTAATGCCATTTGAAATTTCCACCTGAGTGGTAAGTCGTATTTTTTCAAAAGTAGTGGTCTCGCCGGTTGAAGTATTGTGCCGGTGCAGGCAATTGATTCCCGATTGTGCAACTGTTGCATTATACCAAAGCAGGTTGCCATTTGTAAAAGATATACGGTTCGAAAATTTACCGCTAATTGGCAACTTGCCCGTTGCTGTTTCATTATCGCCAATTATGTCTCCTTCGTTGGTAAGAATATTGCCGTTATTTAATGCAATCTGTGAAAAATACGCATTCTTATTTTTGGGATTAGCATTTTTTCTTTTTTTAGATTGCACCAGATCCTGATTGATTATAATAACTCCTTTAGAAGCTGTTCCAATAAAAAGCATCCTTGATTTTTCGGTGTATTCAACTGTAGAAATATTAGCATCAGTAGGAACGGCACCGGTAATTAATGAAGTGGAAATGCTGTTGCCGGAATAATTTAG
>JBAXET010000242.1:0-4150 GCA_037140275.1 Ferruginibacter sp.
TGGTAAAAGGATAGTTAGGAAAACTGGTTCCTATTCCACCTGCCAGTAATCTTTGCCCAACAGTATTATATTGTACAATACCTGCAGCACTTGCAGCTGGCAAACTTGCTGAAATGAATCCTAAAAACGTTGCATCTGGAGCAGCTAATGGAACTGCACCACCGGTAGCAGCATTTACAAAAATTTTCATCCCATTATTATCAGTAGCAAAAACAGTAAACGTTTTTGTTGAATCATTCAATGTCGCAGTCATACCTGCCCTTGTAATTAAGGCACTGTACATGCTGTAATTCGCATTTGCAGCAAGTGTGGTAGCAATACCTCCGCCGGTAGGATATACCGGTTTGGCTATTGATGCCAGTTGTTCAAGATCTTTATTACAAGAAGTAAGAAAGAATACTCCCGACAAAATCACCAGTAGTTTAATATTGATATTTTTCATTATAGTAATTTTTAAATTTAAAATTGGGGTCAACCGTTAATATTAATATACATTATAACCAAAGCTCACATAGTATAGTCCGCCTATTTGTGAGTTACCAATACCATTATAATAATATTGATTCAACAAATTATTAGCACCCAGTTTTATAATTGATTTTGTTTTTGGCAACTTCACACTTAACTGTGCATCTACTGTATGTACATCCGGTAACTGGCCATTGGCAAAATCTCCCTGATAGAAGAAACCCTGCTGCCATCTGTATGCCATACTAAAGCCCATACGTTTTGCTTTTCCAAAACCTGCATTACCAAATGATACGTTGGTTTTATATTTTGGTGCGTTAAAATAAGCTACAAAATTAACTGGCACATTTTGCAATACATCTGATGCAAGGTTTGCACCAACTGTGAAATTTCTTGGCAATCTGTAGTCTGCACTAAATCCAAAGCCATTTGCTTTTACTTTATCAGGAGCATTTATTACAATAGAAATATTTCTTCTTTTTGAAGCATTGGTAATATCAGCGGCAACACCAGTAGTAGTTTGCATTGTATTGGTTCTGCTTAAGAAATCCTGATATTGGCCAAAATAACCATACACATCTATCAGTAATTTATTTTCTAACAGCAAGCCTTTATACCCCAGTTCAAATGAACTTACAGATTCTGGTTTTACTGTTGGTATAGCAATAGTGGTTGGACTACCTGCCATTACACTTGTTGCAGTGTATAATGGATTGCTTGCAGTACCTAAATATGAAGCAAAATTGGCATTACTTCCTACCAAACGGGTGCTTCCCACCTGCAGATTAATCCATTGCTGCTGGTTAGAAGGGAAACGATATGCTGTTTGATATGATAAACGGAAATTATTATTCTCGCTAGCTTTAATTAATGCCGTAACCCTTGGTGTAAATTTACCATCAAAATTTCTGTTCTTATCGTATCTGCCGGAAGCTGTTACTTTTATATTTTTAGATACTGCTCTTGTTGCCTGAATATATGAACCAAATTCAGACAAACTGATGGCTCCAGAAGAATCAGCAAATAATGTTCCCTGAGAATTCAGGACATACTTTTTATAATTAGCTCCAACTAAGATATCTGCAAAAGATTTGGTATACTCACTCAAATTATAATTGCCCTCCACTGCATATAAATCTGATTTATCTAATAACTGACCACCACCCTGAGAAATTGGTCTTTTACGAATTGCATCATACGCTGCAACTAATGATGGTGAACCCGGAGCTGGTCTTCCCACATCTGCCAAAGTTCTTGAAGCCTGGTGAGCATCATAGTCTGTCATTCCACTCATTCTGTTACTTAAATAAGAGAATGCATATTGAATATACCAATCAGAACCTAATGGAGTGGGATTGCCTGCAGCATCTGTAGTTACAGATTTTTTCCAAGTCTCATTAAATAATCTTGTGGTTGCAGTAGCGTTATAAGATTCACCCGCATTTTCCTGTGTGGTATAAGCCCTTAACATCCAGTTTTTATTGTTCAGTTCTAATTTATACTGACCCATTTTAAAATCTTTCAGTGAGTATCTGTCACTACCGGTATAAATAGTATTACCGGTACCCCAGTAAGCTGCAAGAATAGCTTCAGTACCTTCTGTTAGTTTATAATGTAAAGAACCGGCCAATTTAAAATTGACAGTATTAGGATTCAATAATTCTTTTTCAGTATACCCTGTGCGGGAAACATTTTGTGCTGTAGCTAAAAGATTATTAGCATTTATAAAATTAGCTGCGCCCGGTAAGCTACCTGCAATACTTGCAAAGAATGCTCTTATATCTACTGTAGTCTCATCTCCATAAACATTTATCCCATCATAGTTAGGATCAGTTTTTCTGTCTCCTCCAATTACAGAACCGGTAGTACCTGTTCTGCTGTAGTTTCTGTTATCAGTGGCTAACCAGTCCTTAGCCTGAATTAGTTCAGCATTTATTTTAAATGCAAATTTTTCAGACACTTTTTTAGCCCATCTTAAGTTCCAGTTGCTATAAGGTGACGGAGAACGCTGACGGCCGTCTGCATTCATCAAACCTTGTTTTACTAAAAAAGAAAAGCCCTGATATTTAAATGGATTTTTACTGGTCATCAGTAAAGTACCATTCATACCACCGGGGCCGTATAAAGCAGATGATGCACCTGATAACAATTCAATATTGTCCACATCCAGTTCACTCAGTCCTATAATAGCACCTACAGAAAAATTCAATCCTGGTGCCTGATTATCCATACCATCCACTAATTGATTGAATCTGGTATTACCACTGCTGTTAAAACCGCGGGTGGTGGGTGTTTTAAATGTTAATGAAGAAGTGGTAACATCCACTCCCTTTAATCCCAGTACCACATCATAAAAATTGGCTGCAGGAGCATTACGTATGCTTGCAGCACTTACTCTTTCAATTGATACGGGAGATTCCATGATTTTTTGAGGAACCCTGGTAGCAGAAACCACTACTTCCTGACCTAAAGCCACAGAAGGTTTAAATTCAATCTGGGTAAATCCGGCAGTACTTATTGTAATTTCCTGCATTTCGTAACCTACAGATGATATCAGTAAAGTAACTGGTAAGCTTTTTAACGTAAGCTTAAAGTTTCCTTTATCATCAGTAAATGTTCCGGTATTAGTGCCTTTAATAGTAACTGAAACAGCGCCTGCACCTTCTTTTGAGTTGCTGTTTCTAACATTACCACTAATGGTTACATTTTGCGAATAGGCTGCAAAGGATAACAAATTAGCCAGGAGCAAAGTAACCAAATAGCATGTAGTTTTTCTCATATAGCAATTTTAGGGTTATAAATATCAGGCAAAATAAGCATTGTTATTTTTCTATTAAAATTTTATTTCCAACTGCCTGTTGAATATTAATTATAACAAATTTAGGCTTTTATGTCACTTGATGGTATTTTAGCGGTATGACAGCATTTAAATTTCCGCAACAAACCGCTTTTTATAAGGGAAAAGTAAGGGATGTTTATACTATTTCTGATAACATACTGGTAATGATTGCCAGCAACAGAATATCTGCATTTGATGTAATACTCCCCCGGCCCATTCCTTTTAAAGGACAAGTATTAACTCAAATTGCTGCATATATGCTGGATGCAACTAAAGAAATTTGTCCCAACTGGCTGCTCTCTACCCCTGCACCAAATGTAAGTATTGGAAAAAAATGTGATCCGTTTAAAATAGAAATGGTGGTAAGAGGTAATTTAACCGGCCATGCCTGGAGGACTTATGCATCAGGAAAAAACATATTATGTGGTGTTACCATGCCCGAAGGGTTGAAAGAAAATGATTATTTCCCCACTCCAATCATCACTCCCAGCACCAAAGCTGCAGAAGGTCATGATGAGGATATCAGTGCCCAAGAAATTATTGCTCAGGGACTGTCCTCTGCTACAGATTGGGAAGCCTTATGCAACTATGCATTGCAATTATTTGCAAAAGGCAAAGACATCGCTGCAAAACAGGGACTGATATTGGTTGATACCAAATATGAGTTTGGCAAAATAGGCAACGATATCGTTTTAATGGATGAAATACATACCCCCGACAGCTCCAGATATTTTTATGCAGATGGTTTTGAAGAACGTCAGCAAAAAGGCGAACGTCAGAAGCAACTGAGCAAAGAATTTGTAAGGGAATGGCTGATTGAAAATAATTTCATGGGCAAAGAAG
>JBAXET010000243.1:0-4139 GCA_037140275.1 Ferruginibacter sp.
GAAAGGAAAGAGTAAATATCGGAAGCTGCGGAGCATTATAGTTGATTGGTTAATTGGTTAATTGGTTTATTAGTAAATTGGTTAATTCGTGTAATTCGTTAATTAGTGTCAGTTAATTCGTTTTAATTCGTGTATTTAGTTAATTCGTGTAATCGTATCATCCATTAATAAATATCGAAAATATTGTAGTGCCGTAATTTCTTTCAGTTTTATACTGCGCAAACTTTTTATAATCATTACGTGGTGTATGTTCCAGTATAAACCAGCCCTTGGGTTGGAGTAATTTTTTTTCAAACACTTTTAAAGGCAGGTCATCAATATTTTTTAAGGCATAAGGCGGACCAGCGAAAATAAAATCATATTGATTAGATGCTGTATCCATGAATTTAAACACATCTGACTTTACCACTTTAAAATTGTTGAAGCCCAGTTCGCCGGACGTTTTTTTTATGAAATCATACATCTGCGTATCTTTTTCCACAATGGTAATTTCAGGTGCACCCCTGCTGGCCAGTTCGTAACTGATACAGCCGGTACCTCCAAATAGGTCCAGTACTTTAAGCGTATCAATCTCCAGATTATTTTGAATTACATTGAACAGCCCTTCCTTTGCTATATCAGTAGTGGGTCTTGTATATGGCATGTTGGCCGGCGGAGAAATCCTTCTTCCTCCATGTGTTCCGCTTATAATACGCATGATGCTAATGCAAATAAATGACTGAAATAATGTTCAGGGTATTCTTTAATGGCAGCAGTATAATTATGATTACCGGGTAATGCCAAAAATTTAATGGAAGGCACATATTTATACAATTCATTGTATAAATTCGATTTCGCATCAATCATTCCACTGGCAGTTAGCACAGTGCCTGAAGCATCCACCTCAAATTGCTGACATACATTCAACACATGATACACTACATCTTCGGGTGTATTGAAATCAAAATTTTGAATAACCTGTAACTGTCCCTTTTTTCGCAGCAACACGGTAAGGCTATCGGTATTAAAATTACAGTATAATAGATCTTTTTCGTTAGGCTCAATATCAAGCATTACACTGGATTGGTGTGTTTGAATGCCATAAGGAAACTTTTGGGCAATGCTGTTTTCAACCTTAACCTGAACAGCATATACATTATGCAGCTGATGTTGTAAAACCAGTTCATCTTTTAAGACCGAGCCATTTAAATCGCCATAAACAATCCCCAGTGTATCTTTTCTTAACCCTTTATCAAAATAGGCATTGGGCACCAGTATACTTTCTGTACAAGACCAGATGATTTCTGTTTTTACAAATATTTTTTGCAGCAATGCCTCAGTTTGTAAAATATCGTCTATTGCAATTGCCACTTCATTTTTACTCATTTGCTTTGTGAAATGAAATACCTGTACCGATAAAAATGTATCAGTTTCCTTATCCCATTCAGTAAAAGCAATACCCTGATTACCTGCATTTATAAATAAATGCAGTGCCTCGTCAGATTCGCTTGAGCCTGTTATATTAAATGTTGACTTAATCATTTGATTTTCGGCAGGCAAAATAAGATAATTTTGCTGACTTTATGGAAAGTACAGCAACAAACGATGATTTAAGAGTAAAAGTTACCAATAAACAGATACTGTCTATTGCAATGCCCATTACGCTGGCTATCCTTATTCCCCAGTTAAATATGCTTACCAACAGTATATTTTTGGGAGATTATGATATCAAAGCCTTGGGGAATGCAGGTATTACAGGCGTTTATTATTTAATTTTTGCTGTTGCCGGACATGGATTGAATAATGCCATGCAATCGGTATTCAGCCGCCATGCAGGCGGTGGAGATACCGGTGCATTTAAAACCATCCTGTCGCAAGGTATCCGTATCTGTTTGCAATTATCATTGATTGGGATTTTGTTCACCTGGCTTGCGGCCCCCTATATTTTAAAAGCTGTGGCTGCCACTGATGCATATCCGCAGGAGATCAGTTTTTTGCGTATTCGTATTATGGGTTTACCATTTTTATACCTCTTCCAGATGGGGAATGCTTTTTTAGTGGCATCACTCAACAGCCGCTACCTGATGATTGGTTTTATTTGTGAGGCATTGGTAAATATCCTGCTAGATTTTTTGTTAATAAAAGGCCGTTATGGTTTTCCGGAAATGGGATTTAACGGCGCTGCTGTTGCTTCTGTAATTGCTGAAGGTGTTGGTTTTTTAGTAGTGCTGCTGGTATTATATAAAACCGGGTTAAAAAAGAAATATCAACTGCTGAAAAGTTTTGTGCATAATAAACTGATCAGTCAGTCTATAATTAAAGTATCTGCACCACTGGTAGCACAATATGTGATCAGCGTAACCACCTGGCTGGTATTTTTCTTTTTAATTGAAGCCCGCGGCGATGATATGAGCAAGGCAGTAAGCAATGTAATGCGCAATGTATTTGGATTAGCCGGTGTTTTTGTATGGGCTTTTGCCAGTACCAGCAATGTGGTGGTGAGTAATTTAATGGGACAAAAAAGAGAAGATAAAATTATTGAAGCCATTAATAAGATCATGCTGCTCAGTGTTGGATTTTGTTCAGTGATGGTTATCGTGCTAAACATCTTCCCCGAATTATTTTTTAATTTATTTGGCAAAGACGATGAATTCGTGTCTTCTGGTACTCCGGTAGCAAGAATAGTTTCAATTGGTATGTTATTTATGAGTGTGGCCAATATTTGGTTGAATGGCGTTACCGGTACCGGAAAAACAAGGGTAAACCTGATGATAGAAATTGTGGCTATTACTGTATATCTGGCTTACACTTTTATATTTATGAAATGGCATTATATTTCACTGGCCATGGCATGGAGCAATGAAATAGTTTACTGGCTTACCATTTTTATTATGGCATTTGTGTTTTTAAAAAGCGGCAAATGGAAGACCAAATAAAAAATGGTTTGCAACCCGTACAAACCATCCAACTATCTACCTCCAAAATTATACGCCTAATGAATTTACTTTGGGCAATGGCACAAAAAGTGATGCAATGATCCAGCTCATAATGATCACCAGTGCAATGGTTTCGGATTTAGTCATCTCTACTTGTAAATACTTTTTCATAACAAAAATTTTATTGGTTAATACTGTTGTAAGTCGTTGTTCTTGTTATAATAGACGATGGCATATAAAAAGGGTTTAAACAGAATAGATATTTTTTCTGTTAAAACCCTTTAACTAAATTTATTTTATTGATCCTTAGCTATTCTGCTTTCCACACATTGTTACCAAAATTTACATCAGGAAAAATTTTTTCTGCATCAATCTCAATTTTAATTACTGCATCAGTAGTAGGCAATTTTACTTTCCAGATATAGGTATTATTCCAGATTTCTACCGGCAATTTTACTTTACCTGTAGAGCCGTTTTTGGTTTCATAAGAAATATTTACCGGCATTGCCATCTCTTCTAAATTGGCAATGGTAACTATAGTAGCTTCTTTATCATTCTTATCTTTTTCTACTGCAACAATACCCTGATCTAATTTATAATTTTCAAGGAACCAGCCCTTCCAGAACCAGGAAAGGTCTTCTCCCGATACATTATCCATTGTTCTAAAAAAATCCCATGGTGTGGGATGTTTAAATGCCCATCTGCTGATATAAGTTTTAAACGCATAATCAAATCGTACAGGACCTAATATTTCATTGCGCAATAACTCTAAGCCATAACCGGGCTTTGCATACAATGCAATACCGATATTACCTTCACGCATGGCATCAGGGGTTAAAAAAACAGATTCGGTATTATACCCAAACATATATCCAGCAGTAAACTGCATATTCGCTTTGGGATTTTTATATTCTCCATTATTAAAATCATCATCTGCCAATGAATTAATGAATGTATTAAACCCTTCATCCATCCAGCCATAACGGCGTTCGTTGCTACCTACGATCATAGGAAACCAGGTATGTCCAAATTCATGATCGGTTACACCAAACAATCCTGAGTTTTGTGCTTTATTACCACAGAAAACAATACCGGGATATTCCATACCACCCACATTACTGGCTACATTACTGGCTACAGGATAAGGATATTCGAACCAGCGTTTGCTGTAATTTTCAATACTGCCCTTGGTATATTCTGTTGCCCTGCCCCATGCTTTTTTCC
>JBAXET010000244.1:0-4128 GCA_037140275.1 Ferruginibacter sp.
AGTGAAATACTGCCAGCTTTTTTTCCGGCTTTAATTATTACTAAGCACTTACCCTTCCATGTTTTTCTTTTTTGCTGCTGATAGCTCTCTAAACTTAAAGGGTTGGCATTACCAACTCCGACAATTTCTGCATCACCACTAACTGAAAAATTAATCATTTTTTCACCTTCAGGGTTAATATTCCCCTGTTTATCAACCAACTCAACTGTGATGTAACTCAGGTCCTGATTATCTGCTTTTAAAGTTTTTCTATCGGCAGTCAACTTTATTTTGTCTACTTTATCTGCTGTAGTTATATGGGTTTGCTTTATAATTTTACCTGCACTATACCCGACAGCTTTTATTTCACCTGGTTGATAGGTAACAATCCAGCTTGCCATAAATTGGGTTGATTGATTGGTCAGTTTTCGACCTAGTGACTTGCCATTAAAAAATAATTCTGCTTCCTCACAAGACGAATACACACTTACTTCCATTGGTGTATTCTTTTCAACTTTCCAATTCCATTCTGGTAAAGCATCCATCCAATTCCATTTACTCCAGGATTCAATATTAGGATTTAATTTAAATGAAGGTATAGGCGGCTTTACAAAAACAGACAACTGATTTTTTTTCCAAAGTACATCCCGGTAAAAAGATTGTGGCCTTTTCCATCCGCAAATATCAATATCTCCACAAAAGGCAAGATTCCAGGGAAAAAAATTACCGCTTTGAAAGTATCCCAACCAACCAATACTTGCCTCACCTATATAATCAATTGCCGTCCATACAAAATCCCCAATTACATAAGGATTGTCTTCCACCTCCATCCAGCTCCCAAATGCTTCCAGTGGATAAGACTCTGAACAAAATATAATTCTGTCTGGCTTACGATCATGATCTTCAGCATAAATTTTATTCTTTAAAGGATCTCCATCAACAGCATAATTGTATCCCGCTATATCTAACATTCCAAAAAATGGATCCTTATCCTTATTTAGGCCGTTTACAGCTGCTGTTACCGGTCTTGTTGAATCAAAAACTTTCAAATACTTTACCAATTGCTTTGCGGTTTCCACTCCCGCAGGTGATGCACTATTGGTAATTTCATTGCCAATGCTCCACATAATGATACTTGGATGATTACGATCCCTTAACAACATACTTTCGATATCCCGATGCCACCAATCATTAAAATACAAATGATAGTCGTAAGGATTGTTACCTATATCCCACATGTCAAATGCCTCATCAATTACTAGCATCCCCAAACTATCACAGGCATCTAAAAAAGCGGGGCTTGGTGGATTATGTGCACAACGGATAGCATTAAAGCCACTCGCTTTCAACAATTCCACTTTACGCTCTTCGGCCCGGTCGTAAGCCTTTGCACCCAACGGTCCGTTATCATGGTGAATACAACCACCTTTTAATTTAGTAGTTTTTCCGTTTAGTTGAAATCCATTATTTACGCTAAATGAAATGGTTCGAATGCCAAAATTTTGCTGTTCAGTTTGTAGTAATTTCCCATCCTGATGTAATGAGGTAATAGCAGAATAAACAACTGGATTTTCGCAATCCCACAACTGAGGATTTTTGATTTCTGTCTCCCGGCTAATCGTATTGTTTTCGCCGGGGTTAAGCGTTATCTGAGAACTAACCGTAGCTACTTCCGTACCTGCTGGGTTTAACAATTTTATTGTAACATTTATTTTTGCGGGTATATTGCCTTTATTAACCAACTGCGTTTTTATGGAAATTTTTGCTGAGGATTGGGTTACAATTGGTGTTGTAACAAAAGTGCCCCATTGAGCTATGTGAACAGGGTTTGTTTTTTTTATCCAAACATGCCTGTAAATGCCGGAACCAGAGTACCAGCGTGAGTTTTGGCCTTCGTTCTTAACCTCTACTGCAATAATGTTTTTTTGCCCAATTTTTAAATGCTTAGTAATATCATAATAGAAGCTAGTATAACCATAAGGATGATTTCCTACAAGTTGTCCATTTACATAAACGCTGGCATTCATATATACTCCGTCAAATTGGAGAATAAAATTTTTATCATGTTCATTTTCACTTACCTCAAAAGCCTTACGATACCAGGCTGTACCGCCTACAGTAAAACCTCCGCTAACCTGACTCGTAGCATTTGACTGAAATGGTGAATTTGTTCCTGGTAAATCTTCAATACTCCAATCATGTGGCACATCTATTAAGCGCCATTTTGAATCATCTAGTAGTGGATTTTGGGCACCATAAAAAGCCCCTTTGTAAAAATGCCAATTCTCATCAAAATTAATCAGGTTATTATTCTGAACCTGTGCTATTGCGATATTATAAAATAGTAACCCTGCAATAAATACAAAAGCGTTTTTTTTCATATTGATGTTCTATTTTGTTTTTAGTATTCTAGTTAAACTTTAACATGGTGATTGATACAGCATCTAAGTTCAAAGAAACGGCATTATTCGTCACTGTAATATCACTAAGTTTTGTCCATAATGGATTCGTATCCGTATCCCCTGTTCCTTTTAAAACCCAAACTTCCCCATTGGTATTACTGTAGTTTAAAATGCTGACACTTACTGGCTGAGGAACTTTATCTTTATTGACGAGAAAAATATTCATTTTTGCGGTTGCTATATTACAAGTAACATAGGGGCTGATTAATTGATTTTCACTAGTAGCTACTACCATATTATTTAAAAGGTTATTTCCAAAAATAGCTAACCCTTTGCCAATAGCATTTGCTTCACCATTGGCATTTATTGCATCATACAAAATATCAGGCTTTTCTAAGTTGGTTATCCAACGTGTATTCCAAAGACAGCTTGCAAAAAGTTTTGGTTGTAGCAAGGCATCCCCCAACATTTGAAAATTTGCAAGGGCGTGTCCCATATTATTTATGTTTGTCCATCCCCTATTATAAAAATCTATAGCATTGTATTCACTTATTATTACTCCAATACGTTGTTTATCGGAAGCACTGGCAAAGTTATTAATGGCTGAAACAGCAGCAGTAATTTCACTATTCAAATCTCCGGTAAAGCTGCGAAAATAATCGTAACCTGTAAAGCCATCAGGCAGGTAATTGCTGGCAGCCAAAAAATCAATTTTTGACACCGCATTGCTTTGTAACAGTGTTTGCCACCATTCACTTTTACCATTGGCTATAATTTTAATACTTGGATCAATGGTTCGCATAGTATCTGCAAATGCAGCTATGTCTATGGCATAGTTTGCAGGAGTTACCGTGCCTTGATTGTCGGATGAGTTCCAGCTTTCATTGCCTATCATCCAATGTTTAATGTGATAGCCCTTTACTATATTGGCATATCGCACCCATTCTTTTGCATTGGCTAGCAACTCTGCCCTGGTAGGTATTGTACCGCATTTACTAGTGCTGTACATGGCATCGTAAGCAACAACAACAAGAGGTGTAGCGCCTGTCTGCCTGCATACCTCCATATATTCATCAAAATCAAGTACGGCAGCTTTTGCAGATAAGTCGGAATTAAAAAAACGGCTATCTTTGGCTGGGTAATCACAATATGCTGCATAGGGTGATGCGAGGGTGTAAGGTGACTTAGCAAACAGATAATTGTCTGATTTCTCACCTCCCGGATACCTCAAAAAATTAGTCCCCATTTTGCTTATTGCGTAGATTGTAGTGGCAAAAGTTTGTCCAGGCAATACAGCATCATCCATCAGGTAATTAAGGTTAATGCCAACCTCAAATCCGGTAAGGTTTCGGATAATATTTTTGGCATCTATAGCTATGCCAATGGTTTTTGTAACAGGCGGAACGATAGATGCCAGAGGTAAGTTTTTCTTACTACAGGAAATGCAAATAACAACTAAACTTAAAATAAGGAAGTTTTTCATATCATCACAATTTTCTTAAATGTTTTTTTATAGCAGCAAACCATTTTCCCGCCATCTTTTTTTCACCAATGATATTGGGATGTATATCATCGTACATATCAACAGCAGGATTTACACCTGTAAACTGATCAACTATAATAATGGGTGAAGCAGTGGAACTTTTTGCTTTGCCATACTGGAGGATAGCTTTGTTAAATTCTATTACAGCTTTTGCATATTCAATATCATTATTGCATAATTTTTTATCAGCCCATGCAGCACCAA
>JBAXET010000245.1:0-4117 GCA_037140275.1 Ferruginibacter sp.
CGTGTCGGTATCCTGTAACCTTCTTTCCTGAATTTTACGGTATACTTCTTCACGCTTGTTTCTGTTATGGCTTTCTAAAAACTTGGCGGCCTGTTGTAAAGTATATTCTTTATCATCCACAACAACAGTCATTTTACCTGTGGTAACACCATACTGCTGTTGCAATACAGCCAGCTCTGATTGTAAAGGGATATTTTCTTCTTTAAATAACTCAATACTTTTTTTAACGCTGCGCAAATAGGTGAAATACTTATTTGCATCCAGGTCTTTAGTTAAAGGATGGTTCACCAGTTTTTTATTCAGCGCATCTGCATAAGGCTGAATTTTGGGCTGAATTTCCATCACAAAAAAATTGAACGCCTCTTCCAGTGTTTTGTTTTCAGTATCACAGGTCATGCGAATCTGGCGCCAGCAGGCATCTTCACTTACCAGTGCTTCAAGTTCACTCTGGTCTTTCAGCCATTGTTCCAGTGCTGTAGTGGAATCAATTTGCCTGTCTAGCAGATTTTTAAAAAATGGTTCCAGACCTTCCCAGTTGCTAACCAAAAAATCGGCAGGAACAAAATTGCGGGGGAGTTTATGAATAGCTGCGGTGTACATAGTGTGAGTT
This sequence comes from Ferruginibacter sp., assembly GCA_037140275.1. Lineage (GTDB taxonomy): Bacteria > Bacteroidota > Bacteroidia > Chitinophagales > Chitinophagaceae > Ferruginibacter. Next base: position 611 of record JBAXET010000245.1, read on the forward strand.
GTCAATTGTGAATAGTCAATAGTGAATGGTCAATTGTGTATTCTAAAAATCCTGCTACAACATAATAGCTATAGCAGGATTCTGTATTAAAAATCAGTGTAAATCAGTTTAATCACTGTCATCAGTGTTCTATTACGCCATTTTACGCGGCGAATTAATTTTTTTAGCCGGTGCATTTTTTACTGCTGCTGTTTTTTGTTCATTTGGCTTGGCTTTAGCTACAGTAGTTTCAGCTTCTTCTGCAGGCATTTCGCTAAGTTTAATTTCTATATTGTGCTTTACCAACACTTCAAACCATTTTACCATTTTCTTCATATCACTGGTATACACTCTTTCAAAGTCCATATCGGCATATGCTTTTTCAAAATAAGCTTTTACTTTTTTTATATCATTACTATCGGGTAGTTTTTCAGCACTGGCTTTCATGGCCAAAAACACTTCCGATAAATTGACATTCTCTTTAGTGGTATAAACTTCTATGCTTTCCAGATGAGAGAAATTATGAATACGACTGCTTACAAATTTGGAACTGTTGTCTTCCAGTGAACGCACCACTGCGCCATCTGCTTTTGATGATAATAATTCAAACAATCCTCCCATTCCGGTAACGGAAACTAATTTGTTATACTCCATGCTGATAATTTTTTTTAGGGTTGCAAGTTACTTGTAAAAAGCTAATTAACCCAATGTTAGTGCCGGCCGACAGATTTTGCAGCACTGGTCGTCTAATTAGGTATGAGTATTAATTACTATTTACAAAGGGCATTCATCATATTGTTTGCAGGTCTTTTATCGGTTTCGGGATACAGTCAGAATATAACCTTGAAGGGGAAAGTGGCTGATAAATCTGATAAATCAGCCATTGCAGGTGCCACCGTGGCCCTGTTATTACAAAAAGACAGCAGTCAGGTGGGTATAAAAGTATCCGACAGTAAGGGTAATTTTCAGTTTAACAGTTTAGCACCAGCAGTTTATGTGGTTAGAATCAGCTACAGCGGCTACGAAAAAATAGAGCAAAAAATTGCATTACAAGCCAGTAATGCCACTACAATACTTTTCAATATTGCTAAAATAGCTACCGATTTAACGGGTATAACTGTTATCAGCAAACCACCTCCGGTAAAACAAAAAGGAGATACATCTGAGTTTAGTGCCAGCCAATTTAAGGTAAATCCAGATGCTACGGCTGAGGACATGATTAAAAAACTACCTGGTATTACGGTTGCCAGAGATGGTACAGTAACTGCCATGGGCGAACAGGTAAGAAAAGTAACTGTGGATGGTAAAGATTTTTTTGGGGATGATGCTACGGCAGCCTTAAAAAATTTACCTGCTGATGTAATTGATAAAATACAGGTATTTGACCGTTTGAGCGATCAGGCGCAGTTAACCGGTTTTGACGATGGCAACTCAATAAAAACTGTAAATATTGTAACTAAGTCGGGCATAAAAAATGGCCAGTTCGGCAGAATTTATACCGGAGCAGGTGCCGACAGTCGTTATACAGCAGGTGGTAATGTGAGTTTTTTCAAAGGAAACAGGCGTTTGTCATTGGTAGGTAATTTTAATAATATCAACCTGCAAAATTTTTCTTCACAAGATCTGTTGGGTGCAACCAGCAGTGGTGGTGGTGGAAGAGGTGGTGGTGGAAGAGGTGGCGGTGGCGGAAGCTTTGGTGGCGGTGCCGATAATTTTAATGTAGGGCAGTCGAGCGGTATCAGCAAAACCAATGCAGCCGGTATTAACTTCAGCAATCAGTATGGTAAAAAGCTAACATTAAGCGGAAGTTATTTTTTTAACAACAGTACCAACACGAATGAAAGTTTAACCAACACGCAAAACTTTTTTAATCCCAAAAATCTTTTCAACGTACAAAAAACCAATTCTACAACGGATAATACCAATCACAGGGCAAATATGCGGTTAGAATATAAGATAGATTCGGCCAACTCATTATTTATTATTCCAAGCATCAGCTTCCAGAATAATAAATCAGTAACCACATCTTCTTCTCAAAGTTTTTATGCACTTAACGATTCTACCGGAACAACATCCAGTAATTCAGAGTCAAACAGAAACGGGTATAATATCAGAAACAATGTAATGTTCCGTCACTCTTTTGCTAAAAGAGGCCGTACTTTATCTGTAGGTTTTAATACAGGCTGGAGTAAAAATGATGGCGAAACTTATACTGATACGAAAAATAAATATTTCTATACCTCAGGTACATCAGTAGTTTTGTCTGACAGATTTAAAGACAGCAAAACCAGTGGTACCACTATTGGAGGTAATATAGCGTTTACAGAACCGGTAGGTAAAAAAGCACAATTACAAATTGATTATACCCCTACCATTCAAAAAAACAAGGCCAATCAGCAAACCTTTAATTATGATGGACAAAAGTTTACTTTGTTTGACCCCAAATTATCGAACCAGTTTGATAATACGGTTACTACCAATAATGCAGGCATCAATTATCGTTTAGGTCAAAGCAGGGATGAGCAATTATCATTTGGTGTAAACTTTCAGCACTCTAAATTAGAAAGCCAAAGAACATTTCCTTCGCCTACCACAGTTAACCAAACATTTACCAATGTATTGCCTAATTTAATGTGGCGGAAAAAATTGTCTGCTACCGGTAATATCAGGGTATTTTACAGGGCATCAACCAACTTCCCTTCTATTACTCAACTACAGGATGTGGTAAGTGATACCAGTTCATTATCGGTAAACAGTGGTAACCCTGATTTGAAACAATCGTATACTCATTTTTTATCAGGCCGTTATTCTTATACCAATTCAAAAACCAGTAAAAGTTTTTTTGCCAACCTGTTTTTACAAACCGCCAGTGATTATATCACCAACGGAAGCTATTTTATTAAAAATGACTCTGTAATAAATAATGTAACAGTTAAAAAGAATTCACAGTTCAGTAAGCCGCTGAATATGGACGGATATAAAACTCTGCGCACTTTCTTCACCTATAGCATGCCATTGAAATTTATTAAAACCACTTTAAATTTAAATGCAGGATTCAGTTATTCTAAATTGCCGGGACTGGTGGATTATAAAACAACAATTACTAATAGCTACGCCTATAATACAGGAGTAGTGTTTGCAAGTAATGTGAGTGAGTATGTAGATTTTAATATCTCTTATAGTGCAAATTTCAATAATTCTTCTACCAATACCACTAAGAGCACGGCAACAAAATATGTAAATCAAAGTGCCGGAGCACAAATAAACCTGCTAAGTAAAAAAGGCTGGTTTTTACAAAATGATGTTACCGGAAACACTTATACAGGTTTAGCGGAAGGTTTTAATCAGAGTTTTTGGTTATGGAATGCAGCGATAGGAAAAAAAATACTTAAAGGACAATCGGGTGAATTTAAATTATCGGTTTTTGATTTGCTGAAACAAAATCAAAGTCTGATTAGAACCGTTACAGGTTCTTATATAGAAGATGCGCAAACACAGGTATTGAAGCAATATTTTATGCTTACGTTT
>JBAXET010000246.1:0-4105 GCA_037140275.1 Ferruginibacter sp.
AGAGATGTATTTCTCTTTGCTCTCTTTTTCTCTTATCCACTCTTAGCTATTTCTTCTCAGCGCCCTCTGCGCCTCTGCGTGCAATAAAACAAACCACAAAGGACACAAAGGTGAACACAGAGTTACACAAAGATTTTTTTGCTAACAGAACAAAGAGTAAAGGAGTATAAAAGAGATGTATTTCTCTTTGCTCTCTTTTTCTCTTATCCACTCTTAGCTATTTCTTATCTGCGCCCTCTGCGCCTCTGCGTGCAATAAAACAAACCACAAAGGACACAAAGGTTAACACAGAGTTACACAAAGATTTTTTAACTAATATTTTTTTTCTCCTCGGGAAATGCTTTTTTATGAACGAGCGAGTTAAAGAAAGACAGCAGCACACTAAATAGTAATGCATGCCAGAAACTTTGTACTTTAAAGCCATGTACAAAATGCGCATCCAGTAAAATGATGCAGGCGTTAATCACAAATAAAAATAAACCAAGGGTGAGTAATGTTGCGGGTAGTGTTAACAATACCAGCAATGGTTTTATAATAGCATCCAAAAAAGATAACACTACCGCTACAATTAATGCAGTAAGCATGTCTTTAATTTCTATACCGGGTAAAATATACGCCAGTATAAAAACATTTACCGCACACACTACTATTTTGATCAGCCATTTTTGCATACCCTAAATTACAATTAGTTCGTAAAAATCTTCAGGATTCAGGTATTTTTTTGCTAATTCTTTTATTTCTTCTGCACTGATGGTTTTAATGGTTTGCACAGAATTATAAAAATACTGTTCATCCAAATTGTTCAATATTAAATTTTTCCAGCGGCCCATAATATGGAATGGCCCATCCAGGTCGCCCAGTATGTTGCCAATCAGGTAATTTTTTACCGTTAACAGTTCTTCATCATCTACCAGTTCTTCCCGCATCAGTTTCATCTCCTTATATACTTCTTCTACGGTGACTTCACTTACGTCTTTACCTGCTTCGGTACTGATCATCCATGCAGATTGCTGCAGGTGGTTTTGTACATAACTGTGTATGCCATAAGTATAGCCTTTATCTTCCCTGATATTACTCATCAGTCTTGACCCAAAATATCCGCCAAACAAAGTATTCAGTACCATCACTTTCATAAAATCGGGATGATGGCGATTTGGGAATGGTCTTGCTATCCTGATAGCACCCTGCACACCTTCTGCATCATTTTGTATCCGGTATTTTTTTTCTGTTGCAGGTTGTACAGCAATATGGTTAACTGAAAATGTTGGTTTGCAAACGGACAATGATCCAAAATTACTGTTCAGTTGCTGCTGCAGATCTGCAGGAATTTTACCTGAAACAAAAATTACACATTGCCCGTTCACATAATATTGTTTGTAAAAATCTTTAAGCAGTGTAGTATTGAGTGCATCAATATCGGCAGCATTAGTATACACACCGTAAGGATGTTTTTCTCCATATACATAAGTATCTATTAATCGTGCCGCAACAAAATCACCTTTTTTTAAACTTACACTTAATTTTTGTTTGAAGTTTTGTTTATAGGTGTTCAGTTCTTCTTCCGAAAAAGAAGCATCTGTTATGATCTCTTTGATTAAGGGCAATAGTTTATCGAAGTATTTGCTTAACGCAGATAAAGAAATTACTGCAGTTTCGTTAAAACAGTTTCTGCTGTTATGAGCACCATAATATTCAAACTCTTCATTAATTTGAAAAGCAGATTTTGTACTGGTGCCGTTCTTTAACAAATAGTTGGTTGCCCCTGCAACCAACTGCTGTTTTTCGAACCAGTTACCAGCATAAAATACCATTTCCATTTGCAGTACTTCCTGTGTACCCGCATCTACTGAATATACAGGAACACCATTATCTAATGTAAATAATGTATAGGGCTTAAGTTTTAAATCAAATTCAATCGCATCTTTTATCGGGGGCGCAACGGTTCTGTTTAACATGGCTGATTTTTATCTGTGGTTTTCGTGTTATCAATTGGCTAAGTAATACATGGTATTACTGTTGTTCTCATCAAAAATAATTTGGCCTTCCTGTAATAACTGTTCGGCAGTTACATCCCTGTATAATTGCAGTTCTTTATTAATCAGATCGGCATCGCCCAATAATTCATACATGGCAATACTGGTGGCACGGTTCATTACACTCATGTCTTCAAAAGCCATCATGCTTTCTGTTTTGTTTTTTACTTTTTCCAGTTCTTTTACTGTAATGCCTGTAGTGATAAATTCTTTCACCACTTCATTAACGGCTGCTTCTGCATCCTTTATGTCTACCCCTTTTACTAATTTCCCTTCAATGGTAAGCAGTCCGGTATCTGTACTGCCCATATGGTGACAGTCGATATTGCTGAACAATTTTTTTTCTTTTACCAATACCTGGTATAATCTTGATGAAGCACCTCCACCCAACACTTCGGTAATCAGGTCGGCAACATAATAACGCATATCGGTACGGGAATAAATATGCCAGCATTTATACAAGGCATCTAAAGGCACATCGGCTTTAACTTCTATACGGCGTGGTGCGGTTTGTTTGGGTTCCTGCGGCAGGTTGCGTACATATTTTTCGCCTGCAGGTATGGAGCCAAACCATTTTTCTGCTAATGCTTTTATCTGTTCAGTTGTTACATTACCGGCCACTACCAATATAGCATTGCAGGGTGTATAATGTTTATGAAAAAATGCTTTTACATCTTCTAATGTGGCATTTTCAATATGACTTAATTCTTTACCTATCGTCATCCAGCGGTATGGATGAGTGGTATATGCCAGTTCCCTCATCTTATTCCAAACATCGCCATAAGGTTTATTGATATAATGTTCTTTAAACTCTTCGCACACCACTTTACGCTGGGTATCTAAACTTTTTTTGCCAAAAGCCAGTGATAACATTCTGTCGCTTTCTAACCAAAAAGCGGTTTCAATATTTTCGGCAGGTAGTTGACAATAATAATTGGTGAGATCATTTGTGGTAAAGGCGTTGTTTTCGCCACCGGCAATCTGTAAGGGTTCGTCATATACAGGAATATTGATACTGCCGCCAAACATCAGGTGTTCGAATAAATGGGCAAAGCCAGTTTTCTCCGGGCTCTCATCTCTTGCGCCTACATCATACAATACATTCACCACCGCCATCGGGGTACTTTTATCTTCATGTACCAGTACTTTTAATCCGTTGGATAAAATAAATCTTTCAAAATATATCATAACACAAAGGTAAGGGTTGAAAATTGTACAAACAGTGCATTAACGTATGCTTATGGTAGAGAGCAGCAGGGTAATTAAATTTTCGCCTCTTTTTACAATAACTTTTATATCCTGATTGGCTACCTGAAGTAAATTTTTATAGGTATTTATATTACGTGAAAAATTAGTACCCACCACCATAACCTCATCTCCCACTTTAAATTTGGCCTTGTCGGCTGGCGAGCCGGCAATAATATCTTCCACCATTATTTTTCCATCGGTAAAATAAATACCCAGGCCGGTATAGGCATAATCAAACTTTTCACTAAAACTATTATTGGGCGATAAATGAATTTCTCTTTTTGGATAATTGAGCACCAAATTAAAACGGCGCAACAGATCGTTACCCAGTAAACCCCCGGTAAATGGATAAGATGTAACATTGTATTCATCATTAAAAAGGTATGTAGGCACCTGCCTGAAACGATAGGGGCCTACTTTCAATTCTTTGATTACCGTAAGCCGCATTTGCAATTTGCCACCCATACCCTGAGCCTGAGTGAGCACGGGTTTTCTGCGGGAAAGTACAATATTGCTATCCTGCGCAAATTTATCGCTCATTAAAAAACAAAGGCCGGCACCAGTATCAAAATAAAAATTATGCGCCGCCTTTACCCGATCTTTAAAATTGAGCCATACAATGGGCAGCGCAGTAAATGCAGGATGTAAAGTGGTTCCGTCTCTTGGATATTTATATCGACCCGGACTGTACAGCTCCACCAAGCTGCTATCGAAATTGATAGACACAATATACCGGCTGAATAAACCGTACCCAATAATACCATCCACCTTTTCGCCATACACACTGCTCAGTATTTCGTAATCATTAATATGAAAATTAAGGT
>JBAXET010000247.1:0-4104 GCA_037140275.1 Ferruginibacter sp.
CAATAAAAAAGTAAATGGCTACTGCCAGCAGGGTAAGTAAGGGTATCATCAATAAACCACCCTTTGCCAATACACCCCATGCCGATTCAATTTGAGGGGCCACGGCTTTTGCCGCACCTGTACTATCTACCTGTAAAAAAATATCAAACATAATTAAGCTGATTTAAGAACAAAAGTAATTGTTTAATTGATTACATGCGATGCTATAATTGTGCCAATTCATTGCAATATTAAATGCTAAACGCAAATGGGCCAATATCCCTGCCTAAAGAAATGTTAATCTTCCCGGTGCACTAAAGAAATTGAAAATGCAGGAAGGCAAACACTCCAGTATTCGCAGGGTTCATCAAAGGGGTTCGAGTACCGTACCCGGCTGCCTTTTTTTATGAGGATGCTTTGTCCCGCATGCACTTCAATTTTTTCGTCATCCACTTCAAATAATTTTTTGCCCCGGCTTACCAGGGTATATTCATCAAATTCCGGATTTTGAAAGGGCTCACTCCATCCTGCTGGTGCCAGCATATGTGCAATGCTGATTCCTGATTCGTTGGTGGTATGTCCAAAATGTTCTTCAATTAATTTACCATCGGTGGTGGGTACTACAAAGGGTTTGTCTTGTTTAAAATGTGGCATAGTAATGAGTATAAAAAACAAAAGTGCCGAAAATTCCGGCACTTTTAAATATAATTTTTATTACAATTTATTTTTTAACTTCCAGCTGTTGCATGGCCATAATCTGGCGCATGGTTTTTTCCATACCATCGCTGCTACCGTCTAAAAATATCACATTTCCCTTGCCATATTCTGCAAAATTCTTGATCGCTTCTACCCACATGCTGAATAATATAACATTGGTATCTAAATTGGCTTGCTTCATTTCTGATGCAGCCTGACTCATACCTTTGGCCACTTCTTCACGGAATAAGGCCACACCCTGTCCGCGTAACTGTGCCGCCTGTCTTTCTGCTTCTGCAGCAATTTTAATGGCATTACCTTCTGCTTCTGCAGCCTTGGTTTTGGTAATTAATAAAGCCTGACCTTCATTTTCTGCAGCAGCTTTTAAGTTATTACTCGCCACTACTTTACTCATACTGGTAATGATGGCTTCATCAAAAGTGATATCGTTGATTTGCAAATCCTGCAAATGATAGCCCCAGCTTTCTAAAGTAATATCCACCTGCTCTTTTACATTCTCTACAATATCACGGCGTACATTTAGTACTTCAGCCTGTTTTTTTGTAGATACAAAAGCACGGATACTTCCTTCCACGGTACGGATCAGTGCCTGCATCAGGTCTTTATCGCTGATGAATTTAAAAGCCACATTCTTTATCGTTTCTTCATCTACATTTATTACAGAATACAGCAACATACTTTTGAAATATACATTGGCCTGATCAACTGTTACAGCCTGAAATTCCAACTCTACCGAGCGGTTTTGAATACTTACCCTTTTATAGATCTGGTCTAAAAAAGGAATTTTAAAATTCAATCCGGGACGCTTTATGCTTTGGTACTTACCCAGGCGGGTAATTACACCAATGGTTCCCTGATTAATGGTAAATAACCCACTTGAAATAAATAACAGGATGGGAATCACCCACCAGAAGTCTCTTAATAATTCCATAGTTGTAAAATTTGTATTGAAGGTAGTAATTTTTGTATTGCGGAAATGATTTATTCCTTAAATGGCCCCTTGCGAAAACTTCTTTTGTATATTTAAATATGCATTTAAAGAAAACCATTCTTTTTTTTACAGCTGCAGCAATATTAGGCAGTGCCGGTTACTATTTTTATACCAACCGGGAGCCGGAAAAAATCAAACTGGCAACCCTGACCGAGCAACCTGCTGCTGTTATTAATTTAGACAGTCTGCGCTTTGATAAACTGGTCCCTTCTGCAGTAGGCTATGTAAATGATTTTGGGTATTATTTTACCAAAGCCCAGGCCGATACCCTGAGCCAGATCATTCAGCAACATCAGAAAGCCACCGGCAACCAGATTGCGATTGTAACTTTTACCAGCCTGCCAATTGAACCGCAGGATTTTGATGCCTTTACCAAAGCGTTGGCTAATAAATGGGGCGTGGGACAAAAAGAAAAAAATAATGGTGTAACCATTGCACTTTGTAAAGAACTCAGAAAGATACGCATACAGAATGGCGATGGCATCACGGCTAAATTATCTGATGCCAATACCAAGGCCATTATCGACAATGTGATATTTCCTGAATTTATTAAAGGAGATTATTATAATGGCATTAAGAAAGGCTTAGCTGAAATTATTAAAGTACTTCAGTAAATACAGTTCTATTTCTGTAAAAGAACCGGTGCAGCATTTTGTAATAATTGTTTGTCTGATTAAAAAAAATGCCATGAAAGCAATTATTTTAACACTACTTATTGCAATAGTAACTATACAGGCATGTACAAAACCAAAAGATAGCTTTTTACAACTAAGGGTAAAAAACTCGACCACTATAAATTTTACAAATACATCCACTGCAGGTGCCGAATTTGGCAGTATTAATGCCGGAGCAGTAACCGGTTATAAAAATTTTGACCAGATTGTTGCCATGCCGGGAGCCAATTTTATTTCAGCAAAGGATACTACTTATGCAGGTTCTTTATACTGCGGCACTCCGCCATTACCCTATCTGGAAAATGGTAAATATACTTTAGAGATTTTTGCAGACGCCGGTTCGTATACAGGCTATAACGCAAAATTTATTAAAGACTGATCAGCTTTTTTCTTCCCAGATCATACTCAGGTGCACAATGGTTTCGGCAGCTTTTGCCATGTCTTTTGTGCCAATCCATTCTAATTTGCTGTGTATATTCTGCATGCCGGTAAAAATATTAGGGCAGGGCATGCCAATATAACTGAACCTGCTGCCGTCGGTACCCCCACGGATACTTTCTTTTTTAACTGTAAGGCCTGCCCGCTGAATGGCTTCCTCGGCATAAGCCACTACATGAGCACATTGGTCCAGCACCTGTTTCATATTACGGTATTGCTCCAGAGTGGTATACTCCATCGTGGCACCGGGAAACTGTGCTACCACATCGGCAGCTATTTGTTTTAAACGGATATGGTGAGCCGCTAATCCTTCATTGGTAAAATCCCGTACAATAAATTGAATCGTGGCTTTTTCTGCAATACCATTAACCGCTACCGGATGCACAAAGCCCTGTTTGCCTTCGGTAGTTTCGGGGCTCCATTCATTTTTAGGCAAAGCATCTAAAACAGCACCGGCTATTTTTAAGGCATTCACCAGTTTATCTTTTGCATAGCCAGGATGTACAATTACACCGTGTATGGTAATGGTGGCACCATCTGCACTAAAGGTTTCATCTTCTAAACTACCAGCCTCTCCACCATCTAATGTATAACCGAATTTTGCGCCCAGTTTTTGCATGTCTACTTTTGCGGTTCCCTGTCCCACTTCTTCATCGGGCGTAAATAAAATTTTTATATCACCATGTTTTACACCAGGGTTCTGTATAAAATATACTACTGCTTCCATAATAGCAGCTACTCCACTTTTATCATCCGCACCCAGTAAGGTTAATCCGCTGGCTGTAATAATGCCGCTGTTGATATGCTCTTTTAAATAGGGCGAATTGCTGGTACTTAATACCTGTGAATGATCATCAGGTAACTCAATATCATTGCCATCAAAATAACGGTGATGAATGGGTATCACATTTGTACCGCTGCAATCAGGCGCGGTATCCACATGCGCACAAAAACAAATGGCAGGTATATCTTTTTTATCACTGTTATAAGGCAGCGTAGCATACACATAGCCATACTCATCCGTTTCCACCTGCGTTAATCCAAGGCCACGCAATTCTTTATACAATAAAGCACTCAGGTCTTTTTGCTTTGCTGTGGTGGGATGCGAGGTACTCACCGGATCACTTTGTGTATCTATTCGTACATAACGCATAAAGCGGTCGGCAATAGTATCGGGGCTGATTTGAATCATTATTAAAAGTTATAAGTATTAAGTTGTAAGTAATAAGTACGAACTCTAAGTTATATGTAAAATTAGAGAATCCTTTATAAAAAAAGCAGCCCGCTTTATGCAGACTGCTTTAA
>JBAXET010000248.1:0-4070 GCA_037140275.1 Ferruginibacter sp.
GCCATATTTAAAATGGAAGTCAAATCCATTTTTGCAGTTGGCAATCCTACCTGATTTACCTTGATCACATCCACCGGTACTGCAGTTTCTGTTTTTACCCTTGCTGCACCACGGGAGCCCACTACAACAATATCTCCCAAATCAAGTGAAGCAGCTTCAAGCAACACCGTAATTGTTGTGCTGCCATTCAGTTTTACCAGCTGGGGTTTGTAACCAATGCTGGTTATTTCCAGTACATCGGTAGTTTTTGCCTGAATGGTAAATACGCCATCGCTGTTTGTGGAGGCACCTTTTTGTGAGGCCTGCACCACTACAGAAACATTGGTTACAGGTTCGCCTGTTTTGGCATCTTTTATTGTAATGGTAAATGTTTGCTGTGCAAATAAAAGATAGCTGCTGCAAATAAGACTAAGCGTCAACAAAAGTTTTCTCATAACTAAATTGTTTTGGTTGGGTTAATAAAAAGCAAGCTTGGGATAAAAGTAATAATTTATACTGAAGTAAATGTCAAATAAGCGTACTAGTTTATGTGAAACAGCTGATTCAACTACGTAAAATAAAAAAGCCATTTCAATTGCTTGGATTGAAATGGTTTTATACTATGATTTTTTTAATTTATGCTTCTTTACCGTGGCAGTTTTTATATTTTTTACCACTACCGCATGGACACTGGTCGTTACGCCCCGGCATTTTTTCTACTTTTACAGGTGCCTGCTTTACCCCTTCTGAAGGATCATAATAATCTTTTTCGTTAGCGGCATAATCAACTCCTGCGGCATCAATTTCTGCTTTATTAGCACGCATTTTAGAAAGATCGGTTTTGCTTTCCCTGCCTTCTTTTATCTGTCCGGCATTGGTTTGCTCCATAGGTATTCCGCAATGGCAAAGGAAGCTTACAATATTTTTGTTTACCTCATCATCCATTTGTTTGAACGCACTAAATGCTTCAATCTTATAAATCACCAGCGGATCTTTTTGTTCGTAGCCTGCAGTTTGTACACTATGGCGCAAATCATCCATGGCACGTAAATGTTCTTTCCAGGAATCATCAATTAAAGCTAAAGTTATACTGCGCTCTAATGCATCATTCAACTCACGGCCATCAGTGGCTAAATATTTATCCAGATTGGCCATTGCCTGAATACCTTTTTTACCATCGGTAAATGGTACCGCCACATTCACAATATGATTGCCCTGTTCTTTACGGATATTTTTTATCACCGGCAAAGTCTGCTGTACCATATTAGCCGTTTTTTGATGGTACTGTGTAATGGCTTCGGTATATAAACGCTCTGCCAAAGTATTGGCATCATCTTTTTCCAGCTCCTCGGCAGCAATAGTAGTATCAATACCAAAGTTTACAATAGCAGCTAATTTAAATCCATCATGATCATTGCCTTCTTTATATGAATTCACCAAACCATCAGAAACAGAATAAAATGCATTATCCAGATCCAGTGCCAAGCGTTCTCCAAACAAAGCATGATTACGCTTACCATATACTACGTTACGTTGCTTATTCATCACATCATCATATTCAAGCAAACGCTTTCTAATACCAAAGTTATTTTCCTCAACTTTCTTTTGTGCTCTTTCAATAGATTTAGAGATCATACTGTGCTGAATCACTTCGCCTTCTTTGTAACCCATTCTGTCCATCAAACCTGCAATACGTTCGCTGCCGAACATACGCATCAGGTCATCTTCCAGACTTACAAAAAACTGGCTGCTTCCGGGATCTCCCTGACGACCGGCACGACCACGCAACTGCCTGTCTACACGACGGCTCTCATGACGCTCTGTACCTAAAATGGCCAGACCACCCGCTTCTTTAACACCGGGCCCGAGTTTAATATCCGTACCACGACCCGCCATATTGGTAGCGATAGTAACGGCACCGGCTAACCCGGCTTCTGCAACTACCTGTGCTTCTTTGGCATGTTGTTTTGCGTTCAATACATTATGCGGAATATTTTTCTGGCGTAACATTCTTCCCAGCAATTCACTTACTTCAACTGAAGTGGTACCTACCAGACAAGGCCTTCCTGCAATACGTAATTCTTCAATGGCATCAATTACAGCCTTATATTTTTCTCTCTTGGTTTTGTATACCAGATCCTGTTCATCTTTACGAACTGCTTTTACATTGGTAGGAATATTTACCACATCCAGTTTGTAAATGCTCCAGAATTCTGCCGCTTCAGTTTCTGCAGTACCCGTCATACCACAAAGCTTATGGTACATACGGAAATAGTTTTGCAGGGTAACCGTTGCATAGGTTTGTGTAGTGGCTTCAATCTTTACATTTTCTTTTGCTTCCAATGCCTGGTGTAAACCATCACTGTAACGGCGACCTTCCATAATACGGCCGGTTTGCTCATCCACAATTTTTACTTCCCCTTCAATAGTTACATACTCCACATCTTTATCAAATAACGTGTACGCTTTTAATAATTGCTGAACAGTATGAATACGGTCTGCTTTTAACGCATATTCGTTTAATAGTTTTTCTTTATGTTGTAATTTCTCTTCTGCACTAACCGTACTTTTTTCAATATCCGCCAGCTTGGTAGAAATATCAGGTATGATAAAAAATTCAGGATCTTCTCCTGCACCGGTAATCAATTGAATTCCTTTATCGGTAAGGTCAACCTGGTTGTTTTTTTCATCTATATTGAAGAACAGCTCTTCATCCACCTTGGGCATTTCTTTTTGCTGATCGGCCAGATAATAGTTTTCGCTTTTCTGCAATTTTACCCTGATACCCGGCTCACTTAAAAATTTAATCAGTGCACCATTCTTAGGTAAACCACGGTGGGCACGCATTAATGCAAGGCCACCATCTTTAGGATCATCATTACCTTCTGATATTTTTTTCTTTGCTTCAATCAGGTATTGATTCACCGCTCTTTTTTGAGCGTCCACTAATTTTTCGATCCTTGGTTTAAGATCAAAAAACTGCTGGGTATTATCGCTGTGGCCAACCGGTCCGCTGATGATCAAAGGCGTACGGGCATCATCGATCAATACACTATCCACCTCATCCACCATGGCAAAATGGTGCTTGCGCTGTACCATTTCATCCGGACTGTGCACCATATTATCTCTCAGGTAATCGAAACCAAATTCGTTATTGGTACCATAAGTAATATCTGCATTATATGCGTTGCGGCGGGCATCGCCATTGGGTTCGTGCTTATCAATACAATCTACTCTTAGGCCCAGCCATTCAAAAATGGGCCCGTTCCATTCGCTATCCCTTTTTGCCAAATAGTCGTTTACGGTTACAATATGTACCCCCTCACCTGCCAAAGCGTTCAAATAGGCGGGTAATGTGCTCACCAGCGTTTTACCTTCACCCGTTGACATTTCAGAAATTTTACCGGAATGCAACACGGCACCACCAATCAGCTGCACATCATAATGCACCATATTCCAGGTAACGGAACCACCACCTGCAATCCAGGTATTTTTATATACAGAAGTATCACCTTCAATACTTATATGTTCTTTTTTTACTGCCAAATCCCTGTCCAGTTGAGTAGCAGTACTCACAAGGGTGGTATTCTCTTTAAAGCGGCGACTGGTTTCTTTTACGGTAGCAAAAGCTTCCGCTAAAATTTGTTCCAGTATCTCTTCAATTTGTTTATCCCTTGTTTTCTTCAGTTCGTCAATTTCTTTATAGATCAGATCGCGGCTGTTGATCTCAGCTACTGGCAATGCTTCTGCAGCTTCTTTTTTATCAGCGATCTCTTTATCAATTTGCGAAAGATGGGTAGCAATGCGCTGACGAAACTCCACCGTTTTATTACGTAACTGATCGTTACTTAAAGATTGGTATTGTGCAAAAAACTGATTGATTTTTTCAACCTGAGGACTGATCTTTTTTACATCCTTCTCGCTCTTACTGCCGCCAAATAGTTTTGAAATAATGCCTAACATAAACTTCAGTGTTGTTGGGTATTGTTTAAATAAATTATTATTAAGACTTTTAGCTTGTCAAATATGATGCTTAAAACGGGTTTAAAGTCAAATTGACAGGCCGTCAAAGGTAGCAAATAGTTGGGAGT
>JBAXET010000249.1:0-4047 GCA_037140275.1 Ferruginibacter sp.
GCATTTGACAGTGTTACTTTATATGGAGAAGATCCCGATCATCGTCCGGATATTTATGGTAAAGTAGGCAACAGCGGCGTAAGCATTGCTACAGTAGACGATGCAAAAAAACTGTACAGCGGTTTTGACCTTTGCGATCCTAAAACTTCTGTGAGCATGACCATTAATGGTCCGGCTCCAATGCTGCTGGCATTTTTTATGAATGCCGCCATTGACCAGCAATGCGAAAAATATATCATTGAAAATAATTTACGTGAAGCAGTAAATACAATAATAGAAGCAAAGTATGATATAGAAAAGCTGCCCAAATATTTTGGTGTTGATGGTAAACCTGTGCATCACACAAAGCTGCCTGAATTATCAGGGTCAAAAGTCTCTCCGCCAGCTGGGGGAGGAGATGTAGAGGGGGCCGGGGAGGCTTTATTACCCGAAGGCAATAACGGACTTGGCCTGCGTTTATTAGGCTTAAGCGGCAGCGATGTTTTGCCTGCAGAATTGTATGCGCAAATAAAAGCAAAAGCATTAGCTACTGTAAGAGGAACTGTGCAGGCAGATATTTTAAAAGAAGACCAGGCGCAAAATACCTGCATCTTTTCTACCGAATTTGCATTAAAGCTGATGGGGGATGTGCAGGAATATTTTATTGATCATAAAGTTCAGAATTTTTACAGCGTAAGTATCAGTGGCTATCATATCGCAGAAGCAGGCGCCAATCCCATTACACAGCTGGCATTTACATTAGCCAACGGATTTACTTATGTAGAGTATTATTTAAGCAGGGGAATGCATATCGATGATTTTGCACCTAACCTTTCTTTCTTTTTCAGTAACGGAATGGATCCTGAATACAGTGTGATAGGAAGAGTAGCCAGAAAGATATGGGCCAAGGCAATGAAAAATAAATACAAAGCCAACGACCGGTCTCAAAAATTAAAATACCATATTCAAACCAGCGGCCGCAGTTTACATGCTCAGGAAATTGATTTCAATGATATCCGCACCACACTGCAGGCCTTGTATGCCATTTACGATAACTGCAACAGTTTACACACTAATGCATACGACGAAGCCATTACCACCCCTACCGAAGAAAGTGTGCGGCGTGCAATGGCTATTCAGCTTATCATCAACCGTGAACTGGGCACAGCTAAAAATGAAAATCCCAATCAGGGAGCATTTTTAATAGAAGAATTAACTGATTTGGTAGAAGCTGCTGTGATGACCGAATTCCATCGCCTTACAGAAAGGGGCGGGGTATTAGGAGCTATGGAACGCATGTACCAGCGCAATAAAATTCAGGAAGAAAGTTTGTACTACGAAACATTAAAGCATACCGGAGAATATCCTATCGTGGGGGTTAATACTTTTTTAAATAAAAACGGATCACCCACTATATTACCTACTGAAGTCATCCGCAGTACTACCGAAGAAAAAGAACTGCAGATCAGTACACTTCAGGCATTTAATGCAAGGCACCAGCATAAATCTGCTGCTATGTTGAAACAATTACAACAGGTGGCTATTAATAATGGCAATTTATTTGCCGAGCTGATGGAAACCGTGAAGTATTGTTCCTTAGGGCAAATCACTAATGCCCTGTATGCCGTAGGCGGACAATACCGCAGAAATATGTAAGTGGTCAATAAATAAATCTGTTAAAGCTTGCATTTGAACATATAAGTCTCTACCTTATAGCTCAAATCAATCTTATCTCCATTCCTGTTAAAAACAGCTTACTCCCTGCTGCAATACATTTTTCGGATCATTTATTTTTTAAACAAAAACTATCTACATGAAAAAATTCTTTTTACTGGCATGCACGGCTTTATTTGTAATAAGCTGTAACAACGATTCTAAAGATGCAAAAACTGCGGATGCTCCTGCACCTGCAGCAGAAACAAAAACGGCAGACGTAAAGTATGATTATCCTTACACCCTGGATAAGCCATATCAGGGCTGGCTGCCGGGCGATCAGCAACATGCAGTAAATGCATTAAAATCATTGAAAGCATTTGAAACCGGGGATATTGCCGGTGCTGTAACTTATTTTGGCGATAGCGTAGATGTCAGGTTTGACAACTGGGAAGCTAAACTGAGTAATGACAGTTTAAAAAAATCATTTACAGCACAAAGGGCACTTTATTCAAGTGTTGTTATTAAAATGGGTGATTGGGAATCGGTTATATCAGCAGATAAAAAAGAGGAATGGGTAACCATGTGGTATAAAGAAATTCGCACTTCTAAAGACGGTAAGGTAGATTCTATGTCTGTGGCGGATGATTGTAAAATTATGAATGGTAAAATTGTGGTACTGGATTCTAAAAGCCGCCGCATACCTGCCGCTAAAAAATAAACGTACATCAAAATAAAAACTGCCCCGCAATATTTTGCGGGGCAGTTTTTATTTAAGGTTATAAAAGGATGTTTTAATTTAGTGGTATAAAAAATTACCTATGGCTATTTTAGAGAATGATCATCTGCTGGTAATAATCGAAACCAAAGGAGCTGAATTACAAAGTTTGATCAGTAAAAAAACAGGCATTGAATATATGTGGGTGGGCGACCCTGCTTTTTGGGGCAAACACAGTCCGGTATTATTTCCAATAGTAGGAGGCCTTAAAGAAGATACCTATTATTATAATGACAAAGCCTATCAGTTACCCCGCCATGGTTTTGCCCGAGATCAGGAGTTTGAGTTAACACAGATCAGTGATACAGAAATTCTTTTTACACTGCATCACAGCCAGGCCAGTATGGCAATATATCCTTTTGCATTTACATTATGCCTGCGATATACGCTGCATCAGCATCAGCTTACCTGCAGCTACGAAGTATATAATCCCGCAAAAGATATCCTGTTATTTTCTGTTGGCGCACATCCCGCATTTGCTGTACCTATGCTGAATGCTTTGGAAGACTATAAAAATTATTACCTGCAGTTTAATGTGTTGGAAACCTTACACCGATGGAAATTACAAAATGGCTTAATTGGTCCGAATGCAGCATTATTACCCACCGAAAATGGCAGATTGCAACTAGCGCCCGAATTATTTTATGAAGATGCTATTGTATTGAAAGGCCTGCAAAGCAACCGCATTACTATTGGGTGCGATACGCATCCTCACCGGCTCGTTTTTAATTTTAACGGCTTCGATTATTTTGGTATTTGGGCGGCAAAAGATGCTCCCTTTGTTTGTCTGGAACCCTGGTGTGGCATAGCCGACAGTGTAAATAGTAATCAGCTGTTAACAGATAAAGAAGGTATTCAAACACTTCAGCCTTATCAGCAATGGGCAAGGGCCTGGAGTGTGGAGTGTTATTAATTATTCCAGTTCTTCGCAGTAATAGCCGGCACTCAACACTATATTTTCCACCTCTCTGGCTGCAATATTTTTACTAACGATGCGTAAAATATTGTCGCTGTCATTAAGGTCAACATTCCATTGATAAATACCCGGATGAATATCTAAAGAAGATTCCACTTCGCTGATGCGGTTTGGATTGGTAAGATTGGTTTTGAAAACTAAAATCTCCATACAGTTAAGGTTGATTCATATAATAATATATCCCTGCGATACAATCGCAGGGATGATAGTTTATTCTGCTGCAGTATTTGATGCGGCGTCTGTTTTTTCAAACCTGCCCCATCTGCCGCCGCAACGGTTTTTCCATTCGGCTTTAAACTGTTCTCTCTCTTCGGCACTCATGTTTTCAAAGCGTTGCTTCATTTTTTGTTTCCATTCCGGGCTTCCCCTCCAGCCACGGCCACCAAAACCGCCAAACAATATTTTACTCAGTATCAGAATGCCCAGTGCCTGCCAGAATGAAATGGTTTTTACACCCAATACCAGTGGTAATATGGCATTCCATAAACCCATCACTATAAAGCCAAATAATAAAATGGCTGCTATAAAAAAGGTTAAAAACATCAACCCCTTTTTAATCCAAAATTTTTTCATAATTCTTTTTTTGTTCCACAGAGTTGCACAAAGTTTTCACTGAGTTTCTCAAAGAGATTTATTTCTGTGGCATTGTTTATAATTTTTT
>JBAXET010000250.1:0-4015 GCA_037140275.1 Ferruginibacter sp.
CCCGTTAATTGTGCCATTATACAGTGTGCCTTACCGTGGTGCCGACCTTTCTTTTCTGCCTTTAATTGAATCGGCTGGTACAAAATTTTATAATAGTACCGGCCAGCAGGATTATGCTTTGAATATTTTAAAGCAAGGTGGAATGAACTTAGTCAGGCTACGTTTATGGCATACGCCTTCGGATGCACATAGCGGGCTTGCTGAAGTAGAACAATATGCTCAAACAGTAAAAAATGCAGGACTCAACTGGTGGCTCGATTTTCATTACAGCGATACCTGGGCCGACCCCGGAAATCAAACCATTCCTGCTGCATGGAAGAACGCATCCTATACCGTATTGCTGGATAGTGTATACAATTATACTTTTCGTGTGATGAATGATTTAAAAACAAAAAACCTGCTACCGCTAATTGTACAAATTGGCAATGAAACCAACAGTGGTATGCTATGGAATATTGGTAAAGTGGGCGGCACATTCGATACCAACTGGCCACAGTATGCAGGCCTGGTTAAAAAGGGCATTGATGCAGTTAAAGCAGTTGACCCAACTATAAAAATCATGCTGCATTTTGCAGGCACTACCAACGCCAGCTGGTTTTTTAATAATATAAAAACACAGGGCGTTAATTATGATATTATGGGGCTGTCGTATTATTACTGGTGGCATAACAGAACACTTTCTGAATTGCAAACCGATTTAAATGCATTGGCCACTACATTTGATAAAGATATTTTTATTGCTGAAACAGCTTATCCTTTCAGTACCGGATACAATGATTTTACCAATAATATATATGGCTCAGGCAATCCTTTATTAAGTGGTTATGATGCCACACCTGCCGGGCAACTGAAGTATCTTAAAGATTTACGTGCTGTTATTCATAATGTAACCAATAACCGGGGTATAGGATTTTGTTACTGGGCACCAGATTGGGTGGCTTTCAGGGGCAGCACTTCCAATAATGGTTCCAGTTGGGAAAATTTAGCGTTGTTTGATTTTACTAATAAGGCATTGCCGGGTATTGATGCGTATGCGCAATAATTTTTTCTGATTTAATATTGCCACAGGTAATAAAACCCAATGTATAAACTGTTAATGCAATAACTTTACAGTACAACTATTTTATTTGAAATATTTTTTAAGCAGCATCCTGTTGCTTTTTTATTTTACGGCTACTGCCCAAAAAGATTCTGTAAAAAATACAGTCAGTCACGGGCTTATTATCGGAACAATAACAGATGCCGATAACGGTAAAGCATTGCCGGGGGCGAATGTTACACTCATTAAATTAAATGACTCCACGGTAACTAAAACTGTTATTACAGTAAAAGACGGTTCCTTTTTATTTGAACAATTATCGTTTGGCTATTACCGTGTTCAGGTGACGTATACCGGGTATGCCATTTTAAAGATCGACAGTATTTATTTGCGTGCCGAACGTTTTGATTTTGACCTGAACGACATTAAACTGCATAAGAAAACCACCAATATGGATGAACTGGTGGTATATACCGAAAAACCACTGATAGAAAACAAAGATGGTAAGATCAGCTTTAATGTGGGAGAGTCTGCTTTAAGTGCAGGATCATCTGCTACTGAATTATTAAAGCAGGCGCCTTTGGTAAATGTAGATAATGAGGGCAAAGTACAAATGCGGGGAAAAGATGTAAAAATATTAATTGATGATAAGCCGGTGGAATTAAATGGCAAGCAATTGCAGGACCTGTTAGAGAGTATGCCCGGCAGTATGATTGATAAAATTGAAGTAATGACCACTCCGCCGCCTCAATATGCCAATGAAAGAGGAGGGGTGATCAATATAGTTACTAAAAAAGGTCGTGTAGGCATGAGCGGCAGGTTGAGCGTATCCTTTGGTACCAGGGGCGAAAGTGTAATCAACGGAAGCTTCAGTTACCGTAAAAATAAAATTGCCTTAAATGCCAATGCAGGCTCCGGCTACAATGCTTTTGAAGGAAGCAGTTATAGCAACCGGCAAAATATTTATACGGATTCTACCAATTATTTTAATACCACGGGGATAAATAATAATAATGCCCTGCGTCCTAATGCAAGGGTAAGTGTGGATTATGATTACAATAAACACAATGCGTTTAATTTTACCACATTCTTCAACAGCAGCGATGCAGAGAGTAACAGCGATAATCAATACACCAACCTTAACCGTTACGATGCCATTTATAAACTGAGTAACCGTTCCATCACAACAACAAGCAGCAGTTTTGCTCCCGGCTTCACTTCTTCTTACACCGCAAAAGGAAAATTGCCCAGCACTGTTTTCAGGGTGGTGGCCAGTGTTAATTTGGGGGATAATACCAATGAACGGGATTATTACCAGCAATACCTGAATCCCGATTATAGTTTTACCGGTACCGACAGCAGTCAGCAGCAGAATACTAATATAAAAAACAGTACCATCAGTGTAAGACTGAATTACGACCGCCTGTTGAAGAATAATAAATTTTATTTAAATCTGGGTAATGGGTTGATACGTGCCAATAACCATAATATTTTAAACACGGCATTTCTTAAAAAGCCGGATGATATTTTTGTACAAAATGACCTGCTAAGTAATGATATTCAGTTTCACCAAAACATATTTTTTTACAGAGCGGCATTGCGGTATACCATACAACCGGAATTTACTATTACTGCAGGCGCACAACTGGAGCAAACCACTACAAAATTTGATCTGGTAAATGATACCAGCAATTACGCCAATAATTACTGGAGCCCATTGCCTTTTGCCACCCTTATAAAAAAATGGAAAAATGAACTCAGCATAACAGGGAGTTATAAACGCAGTATACAAAGGCCGGGACTGAACCAGTTAAACCCAAGTGTTGATTACGGTGATCCGTATAATACCCGTTTTGGTAATCCTTTTCTGCGGCCCTACTTTGCCGATAATTTTGATTTTATCATTGGTAAATGGGCCAAACTGTATAATGTAAATTTGTCGCTGGGGTATAATGTGCTGAAAGATATTTACAGCTCTATACGTACGTTGCAGCCCGATGGCAAAACAACCATTACCTGGCAAAACCTGAGTGGCAGAAAAGAGTATGAAATAAATGGCTGGGGAGGATACACGATCAACAAAAAAGCTAAAATCAATCTGAGTTTGGGCTATACGTATAACGAGTACAGCCTTCACGACCGTACCGTAAACCGTTACCATAATGGCGGCTCTGTGTTTTCTACTTTAAACGGCAGTTATTTGTTTAATCCATTACTGAATGCCAATATTAGTATCACCTTCAACCGCTTTGCCAATCCGCAGGGAACGGTACGAAGCAGTCAGAGTATGAATATAGGGGTGCAGCAAAAATTATTTAAAAAGAAACTGGTTCTGGCACTAAGTATGATCGACCCATTTCGTGAGCAGCAAAATAAATATTTTACTTACGCCAGTAATTTTAATATAGAAAGCTACAGCACTACCCGCACTAAAAATTTCAGGCTGTCGCTGAGTTATATGTTTAGCAAGAAACCGAAGAATAATAAGGCGGCGCTGATGAATAGTTTGAAGAAAGTAGTTGGTAGTAAGTAGTAAGTAATAAGTTGTAAGTAGTAAGTGGTAAGTAGTAAGTAATAAGTTGTAAGTAGTAGGTAAAGTAAATAGGGTATTACCTGGCCCATCTCGCTTTGTAGTTTCTGCAATCAATATGTATCATTTGCCGGTTGATGAAACCACTTTCGTTTTTATAAATACCGATTCCGCCTTTATCTTTTATGATCTCTTTATCTAAGATATTAAATACAATATCCACATCCTTGCCATTTGCAATTCCATCGCCATTAATGTCGAACACCAGAAAATCAATGGCATCGCCGGTTAAATGTTGGCTGTCTTTTGCAGCACCGGAAAGCCTTACCTGAACAGCATTATGCCAGGCCGCTCTTTTGGTACTGATCACTAACAGACGGACTGAAAATCCTTTTTGCTGTAATGCTTTTTTCAGTGAAGTATAAAAAGCCTGAGTTCTCCTATCA
>JBAXET010000251.1:0-4002 GCA_037140275.1 Ferruginibacter sp.
AAACTAACATATTACGATCCTTTTAATTGTTCAATTTTGGCTGCAAAGAAAGCGCTTTTAAGGGGATTGAGCAAACTTAATTTTTTATACACTTCTATGGCTTTGCCGGTCTTACCCTGCTGGGCAAAAACTTCGGCCATGGCTTCTGTTACAATTTCCCCCTCGGTATTGCTCTTTTCGGCCAAATTTTGAATGGTCATATCATTTTGAATAATGCCATTTTCCAGCTCGGTAACATGTACTTTTTTCATGGTTTTCAACCATTCTGTAAAGCTTTTGAGCTGTTTGCCCAGCTTATCTGAAGGTTGTATATCGTCGCTAAGCTTAATACCCTGACTGGCAAAATAATCTACCAGGTGCATGGGTTCAAAGCTTAGGGCATTCTCGTTTTCGGCTTCTTTTATGGAAGCGGCAAGGTTTAATGTAATATCGGGCATTGGCGACTCTTCGGGGTCGGAAGGTTCGTCGAGTGGTTCTAAAAGTTCTAAAGGTTCTAAAGGTTCTAAAAGTTCTAAAGGTTTAAGAGGTTCTAGAGGTTCTAGAGGTTTAAAAGGTTCCAGAGGTTCTAAAGGTTGGGCCGGTTGGGTGTTTGGGGTAGCCTCATCAATATTGATACTAGTTTCTGTATTTGCTGATATTGTACCTAATTCTTCGGCTGCTGTTGCCACTTCATCCTCTTTGTGCTCCTCTGTATGGGGTACAAACATAGACACTACAGGGGTTTCTTTTACCTGGCTGATGCTTTGCTGCTGTAATTGAAATTGTAACCAGTAAGTGTTATTGAAAAGCAGGGCAGTTTTTGCAGCCTGAATGCTGTACTGCTGATCGCTGCTGTTCATTTGCTGCAATAAATAAAACTGTGCTGGCGTAAAATAAGGATGTGCCGCAGCAATTTCTGATAAATGCGCTGCCGCAGATGAATCCACTGCATCTTGGTTTACTAAAACATCATAAATAGAATAATGCTGCATAAGGTCAAAACTAAAACACAAACTACAAACGGCAAATAGTTTTTTACCAGTCGGAGAAAATCTTATTGAATATCTGATCAGTAATATTGTTAATCATGGTTGTGTTCAGTCCGCTTTCTGCCTGCGATAAACTCTGTGTGGCTGGATAATCTTTATTGTACATCAGATCGGCCTCAAAATTCTTTGCCTCGTTTTTGGCATTTTTAAATACCACATGAAAAACCACATTCAGCCTGTTCTGACTGGCATTATTGCCGCTTACGCCTGTGGTGCTGGTATAATACTGACTCACAAAACCACTGATATCATAGTGCGCATCATCGGTATTGGTTTGCCTTAGCCTGGTGGTATTAATGATTTTCTGTTTCAGCTTTTCGCCCAGTTGTGGTGCCAACTGCGGGTTTACATATTGTGCTTTATTCTCAAAAGGATTTACTCTGAAGGTCTTTATTTCAGGAGGAATGGGAGAGGCATCTTTAAAACCATATTTGCAGGTGGCATAAGAAAAAGTAAAAAGCACCAACATGTAAAGCAGTACTCTTTTTGCGGCGGCACCTAAAATATGTAGCAGTCGGGTGTTCATTTGAAAGCAAATTAATGAGAAATTGTTATAGACAGTGTTAAAAAAGCGGTCAACCCTGCTATTGTATTTTAAAAGCACACCTGCAGTTGTTGTTTTTCTTAATCCTCAATATCATATTCCTTCAGCTTACGGTATAATGTTCTTTCACTAATGCCTAAATCCAGTGAAGCATCTTTACGTTTGCCCTTATGTTTTTTAAGTGCTTTAATAATCAGCTCTTTTTCTTTATCCATAATGCTCAGCGATTCTTCCACATCTTCGTGCTGGTGTATATCGTTTTTATTATGAATGAATACGGGCTGATTTTGAGCAGGCTGGTTGAGTACCTGCTGAGCATTACTGCCATGGTATTCAGGAATATCATTACTGAATGCATGTGTATGTTGTGCCATGGAAGGATTTTGTAACAGGTCGAAAAACATTTTTTTCAACTCGTTTACATCTTTCTTCATGTCGAAAAATAACTTATATAAAATTTCTCTTTCGTTTGCAAATTCTGTCTGACTCACCACACCTGCACCACCGGATAAAACCGGCAGGCGGGAATAATTATGTTCGGGCAAAAAGCTTTTTAGTTGTACGGCATTAATGTTTTTATTCTGGCTCAGTACGGAGATCTGCTCTGCAATATTTTTCAGTTCCCTTACATTACCCGGCCAGGTATAGTTGATGAGTACATTTTTAGCTTCCTCCTCCAGTTGTACAGAAGGGGCTTTGTATTTATCTGCAAAATCGGCCGAAAATTTTCTGAACAATAAAGGAATGTCTTCCTTGCGTTCGCGTAAAGCAGGTACCCTGATGGGTACTGTATTCAAACGGTAATACAGGTCTTCCCTGAATTTGCCGGTATGTGTAAATTCTATCAGTTCTTTATTGGTAGCGGCAATTACACGGACATCTGTCTTCTGCACTTTGGACGAACCCACACGGATGTATTCACCGGCTTCCAGTACACGAAGTAAGCGGGCCTGTGTGCCCAGCGGCAACTCACCAATCTCATCAAGAAAAATGGTACCTCCGTTTACGGTTTCAAAATATCCTTTACGGC
This sequence comes from Ferruginibacter sp., assembly GCA_037140275.1. Taxonomy (GTDB): domain Bacteria; phylum Bacteroidota; class Bacteroidia; order Chitinophagales; family Chitinophagaceae; genus Ferruginibacter. Next base: position 2,603 of record JBAXET010000251.1, read on the forward strand.
TGTCTACCGCACCGGTAAAACTCCCTTTCTCATGACCAAACAATTCACTGTCGATAGTGCCTTCCGGAATGGCACCGCAGTTTACTGCAATAAAGGCATTGTGTTTTCTGGCACTTAAGGCATGTATGATTTGCGAGAACACTTCTTTACCCACACCACTTTCTCCATTAATTAAAACAGATAGGTCGGTATTAGCCACCTGCGATGCAATATTTAATGCATGGTTGAGTGAGGGCGAATTGCCTATAATTGCGAAACGGTTTTTTATACTTTGTAAGTCCATTTGATACCCCCTCCGCCTCCGCCAGCTGGCGGAGGAACTTGTTTTAAAATTATTTAATAATCTTTTCTATTCTTTGCAAAGTGGCTTCAATATTATTTGAAACTTCTTTATTGGTAAATCTTAATACTCTAATGCCAAGGCTTTCCAAATACTGCTGCCGCTCTTTATCGTTGTTTTTCACTTCAGGCAAATTATGAATACTGCCATCAAGTTCTATTACTAATTTTTTAGAGTGGCAATAAAAATCAGCAATATAAATGGATATCGGATGCTGTCTTCTGAACTTTAAATCAGGAAAATATGCTTTCAGATTTCCCCAAAAAATCATTTCCGCAGGAGTGACATTGTTCCTTAGTTTTTTTGCCAGTTCAAATATCATAGGTCCGGCCCCATAAAACATAGAGTCTTTCATTTCACTATATTCTATTTTTCTGTTTAAGGAATAAAATAGTTGTAAAGTATTTTACTCCGGGTTCCCCCTTTAGGGGGCGGAGGGGGTGCCTATTAGCGTGCCGGCTGTACAGTCTGTGATTTTGACTGTAACATAATCCCCCAGTTTATGATCGCCTTTAGCAAAAACCACCACTTTGTTTTGATCGGTTCTTCCGTAAAAATCATTGTCGTTCTTTTTACTGGTGCCTTCAATCAATACCTTTCTTATTTTGCCCACTTCTTTTTGCATACTTTTTAATGATTGTATCCGGTGCAGGTCAATCATTTCCTGTAACCTTCTTTTCTTTATATCTTCCGTTATATCATCTTTAAATCTTCTTGCGGCAAGTGTGCCAGGCCTTTCGCTGTAGAAATACATATAGGCCAGATCGTACTCGCAATAGTCCATCAGACTTAAAGATTCCTGATGATCTTCTTCAGTTTCGGTACAAAAGCCGGTGATCATATCAGTACTTAATCCGCAGTCGGGTAAAATTTCTTTGATACGCTTTACTTTAGCGATATACCATTCTCTGCTGTAGGTTCTGTTCATTAACTGCAATACCCTGCTGCTGCCACTTTGTACAGGCAAATGAATATAGTTACAGATATTATCGTATTTAGCGATGGTATGCAATACATCATCGGTAATATCTTTAGGATGCGAAGTGGAAAAACGAACCCT
>JBAXET010000252.1:0-3989 GCA_037140275.1 Ferruginibacter sp.
GTTCTTTATTTAGTTCAGCTTTCGCTGTGAGACTATAATTTTATTCTTTTATTTTCTGAATGAGCAGCTGGAATTTATTGATCTTACTATATTCAACTTTATCCACTTCCATAATTTCTATTGCTAATCCCTGTCCAACTTTTTCCATTAGCTCTTTATACAATTTTTCCTTTACTTCTGCTGTAAAGTTTTTTTCAGGAACCACACGTACTATTAATTTCCCTTTTTCATTCTGGTAATATTGTATGTTCTGAATATAGTTATAGATACCATTGTGTAAATTCAAAGCCGTAGTAGTGATAATAGAATTATCAGATTTATATATCCTATCTCCATGCCAGCGGCCCTTAATATTAGAAAATGTAACCCCAATATGACCGCATTGTGGACATACATTTCCAACAAATTCCGCAAAGTCGCCTGTACGGTAGCGTATGAAAGGCATTTTGGTATTGATAAAACCTGTACCTACTAATTCTCCTTTTTCTCCGGGAGTAGTAACAGGCTGGTCATTGATATCTATTATTTCTGTAAATCCATAAAAAGGATTGGAATGGAAATTTTCGCAGATACTGCCTTCCCCGGCAAGTATCAGTTTTTCACTATGTCCGTACCAGCTATACATCCTGTATTTCAGCACCGACTGAATCAATTCTTTTTGACGGAGTAAAATATTTTCGCTGCCGCAAAAGAATGTTTTTAACGTGGTTTGTTGCCCTGTTTTATGCAGGTGGTTGGCAAAAATATAAGCGGCACTTGGATAAGCATGTAAAAATGTCAATCCCTTGCTGTTGATATGCGACACTATAAAATCCATATACTCGGGGGTCAGCGAAAAATTATCATACTGGTATTCTTTAAGCATAGGGTCAACAGTAAATTTTTTCCCTTCGAGCCGGTGGTTTCTTAATACCGCCCTGTAGTCGGAAAGTTTAAAACCGGTTTTAGACCAGTTATGGGTCATCCAAAACCATTCAAATCCTTTACGATTCTTATTAATAAAAAAACCTAAGGGCTTTCCGGAAGTGCCTCCTGTGGTAACATAATCGGCACCTGATTTGGTGATGATCATTTTATCAGCAGCAGCCAGTACGGTTTCTTTATCAATAAATGGAAGCCTGCTTATATTGTCCGGTGCTGTGCCGAGGTATTGATAAAAAGGCGTTTGTGCCGCCAGTTTAAATATGCCTGTTAATTTTTCTTCCTGGTAGGATTGTACAAAATCCATTTTATCATTGGAAGCATCAAATGCATCCTGTATTTTTTGGGCAGCCCGGAAAGACTCCCCAAAAACAAATTGTTCTGGCAGAAAGCTGGCTATTTTTTTTACTACACTACTCATTCCGGTGTTTATTAATACCGGTAAATTTTTACCGGCTTGTATATTTATTCAATTCCAGACAAATATTTATGGCTTAATTCCAAACATAGAAAAGCCCACAGTTTTGATGAATGATCGATATTCTTTTCAGTATGTAACTGGAAACATTTTTTTATCACGTTGATATCAATAAAATCTTTTTGCGCCGAATTATTGATGGTAAATTCCAACAGGTCTTTAAGATCGGCAGATAACCATTTTCCGATAGGCAGATCGAATCCAACTTTTTTCCGGTATATCAAATCATGATCTAAATATTTTGCTGCCAGTTTCTTTACAAGGTATTTCGGTGTCTTATCTTTCATCAACAGCTCGTTACTTATTCCTGCAGAAAAATCAACGAGCTGATGGGCTAAAAATGGCACCCTAAGTTCAATGGCTGTTCCGCTGGTAGACCTGTCTGACCTGGTTAAAACGTCATTGGGTATACGGTCTTTGATATCTAGGTCCATGGCATGTTTCAAATCAAAGGCCTTTGACGCATCGTTGGTATTGAACGAGGGCATTAATTGCGCTAGCAGGTGCGGTTCAAATATCATAGCGGTACCATAAAATACCGGATTCTTAATAGAGTTATAAAGAAAATTATACTTCTTGGAATTGTTTTTATAAAGTGATAGTAAAGTATTTTTAAAAGGGGTGAGTTTTCCAATTTTATTATAAATATCCTGCGACCAGTTAAAATATTTATAAGAATTATATCCTGCAAAAAGTTCATCACTGCCTTCTCCGGCAAGTAATGCCCTGTATTTTTTACTGCTTGCATACTCAGATATCTTGTACAACAGTAAAGCCGAAGGGTCCGCCACAATATCATCCTGTATGGCAATCCAGTCGTTAATGCTGTTCAAAAAATCGCCCGCATCCACTTTTATCTCATTGTACCCGATATTATACTGGGTACAAACTTTTTTTGCATAGGCCGATTCATCATATTTTTCATCATGAAAAGCTACAGTAAACGCATTTAAATTGTTTGTTTGCTTAGATGTGAGTGCTGCAACTAAAGAAGAATCAACCCCGCCGCTGAGAAAAAGTCCGACAGGCACATCTGCTACCAGCCTGTTCCTTATAGAATCGTTTAATAATTGTTCAATGGCCTCTATTGTTTCGCCTTCATTAGTATAAAGCTCCTGAACAGGTTTACGTTCCCACCATTTTGTAATTTCGCCATGCTGGTGAGTTTTAGTATCAAATTCTAAAAATGAGCCAGATGGCAATTCAATGATATCCTCAAAAATAGTATCAGGCGCTTTGAAAGCCCTGTTAAGATAAAATTGCCATATTTTTTTGTGGTTCAGTTTTTTTTCCGAGAATATCACCAAAGGGGTAATCGTGGACGCAAAAGCAAATACTTCATCTGTATTGATAAAATAAACAGGTTTAATTCCAATACGGTCCCTGCACAATGTTAACATCCGGTTGCCTTTGTTATAGTAGCCAAAACCAAACATTGAATTTGTACTTTTTAAAAATTCAATGTAATCAACATTGAGGCCCTTAAGCAATACTTCGGTATCAGATTTTTTCTCGTATTTTTCGTTGCTGTATTTAAGATCACGGTAATTGTACACTTCTCCGTTGTAAGTAATAGCACCTCGGTCGTCCTGCATGGGTTGCGCTGCATTCCCAATATCAATTATCGACAGCATATTATGAAAGAAGAATAAGCCCGGCGCTACTTCCAGTTGATTAAAAGCATCGGGACCTCTTTGATGCTGCTTTACCTTAACAAGTTGCTCAAACCTGTTTAACAGCGTTACATCTGTTTGCTTTTTAAAGAAAATTCCGGCTATTCCACACATTTGAAGCAGTTTTAAATTTTATTTGAAGAAGGGTAATTATTATATAACGTATCCGAAATTTTAATAGTACTCGATAAAAGAATTAATATGTCTTTGTATCCAGCGGTGATTCTTTGTGTACACTGGTAGCATTTGATAAAAATATACCACCAGTACTTTTCAACACTAAAATGACTGTTACATAAATTTTAAATATTCAATGATGTTACCCACTATTTTTTCAGCAGTGAATTTTTCTGCCAGTACCAGGTTGTTCTTTTTCATTTTATCCTGCAATGGCTTATCATTCATAAGAATCAAAATCTGGCTAGCTATTTGCCCGGGATTCTTAGCTTCTACCCACAAACAATTTTCATTCGCCACTAAATAATCAGCTGCGGCCCTGATTTTGGTAGTTATTACAGGCTTACCTGCACCTACCGTCTGGAATACGGCCATAGGAAAACCCTCTTCATGATAGGTAGGTAACACTAATATGTCGCAATTTGCATAAAAATGCCTGGCATCACTTTCCGAAATATGCCCGGTGAAATGCATATTATTGGTTAATTGGTAGGCCTCGATTAGTGCTTTGGCTTCATTCACTAAAGGGCCATCTCCCAAACAAAACAACTTAAAATCTGCAGTGCTATTTTTTAATAATTTACAGGCTTCTATCAGGTCTATAATTCCTTTAGGTTTAATGAACCTTCCAACAAATAATAAAATTTGTATATTTTCTGCCAGGCCAAATTTTGCTTTAAATCCGGGATCAGCCGTATAAAGACTTTTGTCAATTACGTTAGCGGTAACCTGTACTTTAT
>JBAXET010000253.1:0-3957 GCA_037140275.1 Ferruginibacter sp.
TTTTAGTTGTACTTTGTATACTCATCTATATTGCTGTTATGAAAAAATATGCGTTACTGATACTATTCCTGGGTACCCTTATTATGATTGTGGTAATGGGCAAAACCGGCGCTCCTTTAATAACTGCCGCAACCCCCAATGGAATTATACAGTTAGAGTTTGCTTACGATACTGCAAAAACCAATACCGTTATTCAGGCCTGGGCATCTGATGGCAGTACCAATAGAATCGGTGCTGCACAAATCAACACCTATCTGGATTTTATATTCCTCTTTTTTTATGCGCTCTTTTTATTTTTCACCTGCGATAAAATTGCCCGCATCAGTAAAAGTAAAACCGGTACTATGATTGCCAATGGTGTTATTTGGGCGGGGCTGTTAGACATATTGGAAAATGCAGGTATGCTGATGACTTTGTCGGGTAAGGTATCGGGCACCATTGCTTTTATGACAACATTTTTTTCAGTTCTAAAATGGGGACTGGTTATAGCAGCGATACTTTATGTACTGCTGGGTTCCATACAACTGATTGCAAAAAAGAAAATAAAATGGCTGTTTGTATAATTGGCTCGGCCTCTGACCAAAACTATCCGGGTTACGATGGATAAAATTGGGCAAAGGCCGATAATACCTGCCACCTTAAAGCAGGTTAACAAAAACAAACCGATGCAAATATACCCCGTGCAAAAGCTAACCATTCTCATCAAATTGTAAAATTTTCATAAAAGATTTGTTTTTAAAATCACCTAATTTCGTGGGGAGGGAGTGGTAAGTTATAAGTGGTAAGTAATAAGTTATAAGTAGTGAGTAGTAAGAAGTGGCAAATGAACTTGAACTATGAACTATGAACCATGAACCATAAGTGATGAGTGGATTTAAACCTCCAACAATCAACGACCAACTACCAACAACAATTAAACTACTAAACTAAAAAATATGCAAGCCTGGAAAGATTATCAAGCCCAGAACAAAGACCGTTTTTTAAGCGAACTGTTAGACCTGTTGCGCATACCCAGTATTAGCGCAAAAAGCGAACATAAAGACGACATGCTGAAATGCGCTGAAGCCGTTAAAGCAAGATTGCTGGAAGCAGGTGCCGACAAAGTGGAGATCTACCCTACCGAAGGACATCCATTGGTATATGGAGAAAAAATAATTGATCCGTTGAAACCTACAGTATTGGTATACGGGCATTATGATGTACAACCTGCCGAGCCATTAGAATTGTGGAAGAGCGGACCATTTGAACCAGTGATCATTGATGGTAAAATATTTGCCAGAGGTAGTTGTGATGATAAAGGGCAATTCTATATGCATGTAAAAGCATTGGAAACTATGGTGAAAACAAATTCTTTGACCACCAATATTAAATTTTGTATTGAAGGTGAGGAAGAAGTGGGCTCGCCTAATTTAGGAAAATTTGTTGCCTCTCATACTGAATTATTAAAAGCAGACTGTGTGCTGATCAGCGATAGTGCCATGATCAGTTTAGATACACCCAGTATCGACATCGGTGTTCGCGGGTTAAGTTATATTGAAGTGGAAGTAACCGGTCCTAACCGTGATTTACACAGTGGTGTGTATGGGGGTGCTGTTGCTAACCCCATTACTATTTTAGCAAAAATGATTGCCAGTTGTCATGATGAAAACAATCATATTACCATTCCCGGTTTTTATGATGATGTGTTAAATGCCACTGAGGAAGAAAGAAAATTAATGTCGTTAGCACCCTATGATGAGCAGGAGTACAAAGATGATTTAGGGGTGAAAGAATTATGGGGCGAAAAAGGATTTAGCACTAATGAAAGAACCGGTATTCGTCCAACACTGGAACTGAACGGTATCTGGGGCGGTTATCAGGGCGAAGGCGCAAAAACAGTTTTGCCAAGCAAAGCCACCGCAAAAATCTCTACCCGCTTAGTGCCAAATCAATCTTCTGAAAAAATTACAGCCATGTTGCTGGAGCATTTTAAAAAGATTGCCCCGCCAAATGTTACCATCAATGCATTTGAACATCATGGTGGCGAACCATACATGACACCAATTGACAGTAAAGCTTATCAGGCCGCTGCCAAAGCCATGGAAATCACTTTTGGTAAAACACCCATCCCGGTTCGTGGCGGTGGCAGTATTCCTATTTGTGCTTTGTTTGAAAAAGAATTAGGTATCAAGATCGTGTTCATGGGCTTTGGATTAGACAGTGATAACCTGCATAGTCCGAATGAAAAATCCAATTTAGATAATTTTTATAAAGGCATTGAAACCATTCCGTATTTCCATAAGTGTTTTGCGGAAATGAGTTAAGGAATGTAATGCAAAAAATAAAATATCCCGGTACTTCAGTACCGGGATATTTTATTTTACGGTTTTTTTTGAGCCCCCCATTTTAGCCTGCATAAGCGTACTGTATATTTGTTTTTATTTCTCGTTCCTGGTAAATTAATAATTGTAACCGGTAAAAAATTTTCGCATCTGGAAAAGCAGTGTTCGTGTAATAGAATTTTGCACCGGCTTGTACTGATGTAGTTTCATATCTTATTAAAACAATTCATCTTAAAATCAATTATCATGGTTACAATTAAAAAAGAAGGTGACAACTTTATTTTTGAAATACAGGGACTGCATAAATTATGGGCCTTAAAAAGTCAGCTCAGCATTCCAGCCGCACATATCATTAAAGCATACCCCAACACAGATAAACTAAGCGGTTTTTTTGGATTAAAGATGCCGGGTACGCATATTCCGGGCATTATTACAGCAGGAACCTATTGGGTGGCTGAGGGTACAATTTTCTGCGATGTTTCCAACACCGAAAAGAGTATAGTAGTGGAATTAAAGGACGAACATTATAAAAGGCTGATTATTGAAGTGGAAGACCCGGAACAGGCCATTGCATTGTTTTAAAACAACTTCAATCAACCCTTTCGCCACTTAAAAAAACGGGAAAGCATTATTTAAAGCTAATTTAGTCGCAAAAGCCAGGTCAATTTTATGAAATGAGCCTATTTTATTGCGATTTGATTTCAGAAATTGGCTTGCTTTCTTTACTTTTGCACCCCGCTGTAAAAGGCAGGAAGTATAGGCCGGGGTAGCTCAGCTGGTTAGAGCATCGGATTCATAACCCGAAGGTCGGCAGTTCAAGTCTGCTCTCCGGTACAGGACGGGAATTTTCAATAAAAAATTGAGAGTTCCCGTTTTTATTTTCCTCACAACTTGCTGAAATAGAAGCAACTAGTTCAACAAATTTATTTACGTTTCTGGTTAGATATTGGTGTTTTTGAGCGTTGTAGAAAATTCCTTCCGGAAACAGTATTTTATGCATTTGGCGCTTACCCTCCAAATCGCTGGAACCCCATATTTTACTGAGGTTTTCAAGATTTTTTAATGATTCTGACAGTAAATTTTCCAGGTTAGATATTGTCACCTTTCCGCTATTCATTTCTTTGCTGATTTCTAGCACTTGTGCGTTCAAATGTTCGTTGGTAAGCTCATAGGTTTCCTTATCTATTTGCCCCAGCCCAAAGCGCAGCTTTAACTGTTTGAGCTGTGTTTGAACTGCCGCCAACTGTTTTTCTAATTGCTTTTCGGTATCAATATTATTGCTATTGTACTCATAAAATAATTTTTTCAGCTGCAATTCAATAAGCGGTCTTACTGCACTTGAAATATGAAAAGGTTCTAAAAACTCTTCAAATAATTGCTCCGCACTTTTTCTTATAGATTTAGGAGTGGCCTTTACACTAATGGTAACACCGTTACATTTTAGGCATCTGTAGTAGTGTAGATTCTTTTGATTGTTCTTATACCCCACCATATAATTATCACAATGATCGCAGCGCAATAGCCTTGTAAGAGGCCTTTCATCCACATCTTTTTTATGCTGATAGCCGGATGGATTTTTTTGCAGTATCTGCTGCACTTTCATAAAATTATCAATTGATACAATGGGCTCCCAATT
>JBAXET010000254.1:0-3953 GCA_037140275.1 Ferruginibacter sp.
GGTAATCATTTAAGCACAGCGCAATTGATGCAGGATTTCACACTTTATTTTCAATTGGGATGGCATCATATCATCAGTTGGGATGCATTAGATCATATACTTTTTGTGCTGGCCATTAGTGCTATTTATATTTTAAGCGATTGGAAACAGGTGCTGGTATTAGTTACCGCATTTACCATTGGCCATTCGCTAACACTGGCATTAAGTGTATATGATATCATCAGAGTAAATGATAAACTGGTGGAGTTTTTAATTCCCTGTACCATTGTAGCCACGGCGGTGTTTAATATCTTTCAAAAAGATTTTTCTAAACGATCGCTGCGCTTCAATTATTTACTGGCTTTGTTCTTTGGTTTGATACATGGTTTGGGATTTGCCAATACCATCCGTTTCATGCTGGCTAAAGACCAGCAGATAGGATGGAGCCTGTTTAGTTTTAATGTAGGGCTGGAAGCCGGGCAAATTGTAATTGTATTTTGTATCTTGTTCACCAGTTTTTTAATGGTGAACCGGAGCGTGAATCTTTGGAAGAAAATTCAGTTTACAGTTAAAAGAAAATGGTGGGTATGGACTTTGTCGGCACTGTGCTTTTATATAGCTTTAAACATGATCATCGATCGCTGGATATTTTAAATTGTTCAAATACTAAAACCATACATAAACACAATTCATGAAACAACTCACAACACTGGCGCTTTTATGTTGCCTTACAATGGGGGGCTTTGCACAGGATATTAAAAATAATCCAGGCAGCAACCATGGTAACAGGTTCGAACAATTGGGAACCATTCTTCCCACGCCAAATGAATATCGTACAGCAAGTGGTGCACCCGGACCTAAATACTGGCAGCAACGTTGCGATTATGATATTACCTGCGAACTGGATGAACTGAACCGTCGCCTGATTGGTAAAGAAACGCTCACTTATTTCAACAACTCTCCGGATGTACTTACTTATTTATGGCTGCAACTGGATGAGAATGAACACAGCACAGTAAATAATTCAGGGTATCAGAGCAGCAGCTTTATGCCCACCGCTATTACTCCTGCAGACATACAACGTTTTTCAGGAAAAATAGATCCCACCAAAGAGTATGGCGATAATATTACCCGTGTGGCTGATGCAACTGGCAAATCATTAAAATATACCATCAACAAAACTATGATGCGTATTGAATTGCCTGCTCCATTAAAACCGGGACAGCAATTTATTTTTAAAGTAGACTGGAATTATAATATCATCGAACGTACCAAAAATGGTGGTCGCGGCGGGTATGAATTTTTTCCGGAAGACGGGAATGATTTATTTACTATGACACAGTGGTATCCACGGCTTTGTGTATACAGCGATTTTCAGGGATGGCAGAACCACCAGTTTGTAGGAAGTGGTGAATTTGCGTTGACTTTTGGAAATTTTAAAGTGGCCATGACAGTACCTGCAGATCATGTGGTAATGGCAACAGGTCAGGGACAAAACTACCAGCAGGTATTAAGTGCTGCACAGTTTGCCCGCTGGCAGAAAGCACAAACTGCAACAGATGTTACAGAAATTGTAACCCTGGATGAAGCCACAGCAAGAGAAAAACAAAAATTAGCAGAAAAGAAAACTTGGATATTTAAAGCAGACATGGTGCGTGATTTTGCCTGGGGCAGCAGCCGCAAATTTGTTTGGGATGCTATGCCGGTAAATGTGGAAGGTAAAAAAGTAATGTGCATGAGCGGTTATGGTAAAGAAGCCTATAACCTGTACCGTAAGTTCAGTACAAAAGCTGTGGCGCACACTATTAAAAGCTATTCTAAATTTACTATTCCTTATCCATATCCTGTAGCACAAAGTTTAGAAGCTGCCAACGGTATGGAATATCCCATGATCTGTTTCAACTTTGGCCGTTGCGAAAAAGACGGTACCTACAGCGAAGGAACAAAGAATGGTATGCTGGGTGTGGTAATACATGAAGTGGGGCATAACTTTTTTCCCATGATCATCAACAGTGATGAAAGACAATGGACCTGGATGGATGAAGGATTAAATTCTTTTGTTGAATATTTGACTGAAGAATTGTACGATAATAAATTCCCTGTTAGTAAAGGGCCTGCATACAAAATTGTAGACTACATGAGGTTGCCTAAAGATCAGCTGGAACCAATTATGACCAACAGTGAAAACATTATTCAGTTTGGTCCTAATGCCTACAGCAAACCTGCTACAGGGTTAAATATTTTACGCGAAACCTTAATGGGCCGCGATTTGTTTGACTATGCATTTAAAGAATATGCCAGACGCTGGGCGTTTAAACATCCAACACCTGCAGACTTGTTCCGCACTATGGAAGATGCCAGTGGCGAAGATTTAGACTGGTACTGGAGAGGCTGGTTCTATAATACTGATCCTTGCGATATCTCATTAGATACAGTAAAATGGTCGGTACTGGATACCAACGCCCCCAATGCACCCCAAACACGTGGTGGCGGTGGTGGAAGAGGTGGCCGTGGTGGCGGATTTCAACCTGCTATAGCTAAACCTATTCTGAACGATTTTGATGATATTTCTAAAATACGTAACAGAGAAGATAAGAACATCGTTTTTGCTACAGATGCAGATAAATCTTTAAGAGATTTTTACTGGAACTACGATAGAGGTCTGGTAAAAGTAGATACCACCCAATCTGAAATCAAAGCGCCTGCTGCGCCTGCAACAGTAGATACTTTTACTGAAGCAGAACGTTTTGCACTGGCCGGTACAAAAAATATGTATGAGCTTACCTTCAGCAATAAAGGCGGATTGGTTATGCCTATCATTATTGAATGGACGTATAAAGATGGCACCAAAGAAATTGAACGCATACCTGTACAGATATGGCGCAAGAATGAGAACAAAGTGGTGAAAGCATTCATGAAGGATAAAGAAGTGGTATCTATTAAGATTGATCCAATGAGAGAAACCGCAGATATCAACGAAGCCAACAATGTATGGCCGGCTTTGGCAACACCAAGTAAATTCCAGTTGTTTAAAACAGGTGGTTTTGGCCGTGGTCCAAGAGGTGCTGCCGGTGGTGCTGCTAATCCAATGCAAAAAGAAATCAAACAATAAACAAAATTGTCTTTTAAAAAAACTGTCCCTCGGGGCAGTTTTTTTTGTGCTAAAATAAATGTGTATTGTTTACACATTAATCAATAAATTTGTTTTAAAATATTGTTTATGCTATATAAAAAACTACTCCTTGCCTGTGCCGTATTTATCTGCAGTGCAGGTATTGCTCAGGAAAAAATTGATGTTGCGGCTCCCGGAAATGACATTAAAATGTCGTTTTGGTTAGATGAAAACGGAGCCCCCATGTACAGCGTTAGTTACAAAAACAATCCTGTAATATTGCCTTCGGCATTAGGATTTAAACTGAAAGAAACTAGTACCGACAAAGCATTGCCCGATGCTGATAAAAATTTCAAAATAAGCAAAACTACCAGGGCCAGTGTTACCAATAAATGGACACCGGTTTGGGGAGATGTAAAAGAGATCAAAGACAATTACAATCAGGTTACTATAAATCTGCTGCAGCAAAACGACAGGGCTTTGCAGTTAACCATTGTATTTAAAGTATTTGATGATGGCGTAGGCTTCAGGTATGAATTTCCTGAGCAACCCAATCTGAAACACTTTATTGTAAGTGCCGAAAAAACGGCCTTTCATTTTACTGGCGACCATAAAGCATTTTGGATTCCCGGGGATTACGACAGCAATGAATTTAATCCTAATACTACTAAGTTGAGTGAAGTGGATGCTTCCAGTTCTGTATACACTTCTGAAATATCTGCTAAAACATTTTTTGATGCCAATGCAGTACAAACCCCTTTAATGCTTAAAACTAAAGAAGGTTTGTATATCAATATTCATGAGGCTGCACTGGTGAATTATCCTGCCATGAACCTGCATATTGACAAAACAAATTATAATC
>JBAXET010000255.1:0-3941 GCA_037140275.1 Ferruginibacter sp.
GACCTCTTCTATGTTTAAAGTGTCAGTTTCAGGCTGGTAACCTTTATGCGCTGGGTGATAATACACAAAAACAGTGTGGCGATTATGTTGCTACCACCACAGACAGAACCAGTTGGGTTCAGGTAAAGAAAAGTACTACCGCAAATGACAACCTGACCAATATTAATTTTTTCAGCTGTCAGGAACATAACAGCAGTTATCCCGCAATTGCAGCGGTGACTACCAACGGACTTTTATATACCTGGGGCAATAACAGCTCCGGTATGCTGGCCAAATCTGACAATGGAACTGTTGGCGGAGCCATTACTGCTTCTACTTATTATGATCCGGGCTTAACAACGGGCATCAGTGGCAATGTAGTTTCAGCTGAAATGGGTGGACATACATTAGTATATCTTAAAGAAGGCACTAATCAGTTCTGTTATTCCGGCCACTATACCAACGGTAGTATGGGCGATGGCGGTACTGGCAATAACGGATCAAGTTCTGCAGCTAATTTAACCCTTAATTGCGGTACCACTCCAGCACTTGCCATCTGTGGTTATGTGCCTGTAGCGGCAAGCACAGTTAACTCCACCATCAGTGCAGCCACAACTACTATTGCTGCAAACGGAAGCAGTACCACCACTATTACCATTCAGCTTAAAGATGGCAGCGGCACTAACCTTACTGTTAGTGGCGGTGTGGTTACTGTATCCACCAGTGCAGGCACCATAGGTACTGTAATTGATAATAATAATGGCACTTATACCGTAATACTTACCAGCGCAATAGCACCAGCAGCTGCCACCATCAGTTACAGCATTAATGGAACCGCTGCCTCCAATACCGCCATAGTTACTTTTAACAGTACGCTGGCCGTTAGCTGGGGTAATATATATGCGTATCGGGTAAGCCATACCGTTAAAGTTTTATGGAACACCACTCAGGAAATAAATGTAAGTCACTTTGATGTGGAACGCAGTTTCGACGGCCGCGAATGGGATATTGCCATCCCCTTTGTTCCGGGTAATAATTCAGGTGCTGCACATGCTTATGCAGAAGTTGATCCTGATTACCTGACCGAGCGACTGTATTACCGCATTAAACAAACCGATAAAAACGGCCGTACTACCTATTCCTCTGTTTGTGTTGTAGCGTCGGATAATGGTATTGAAAAAGTGGTGGTATATCCTGTTCCGGTACAATCTGCATTCCATATAGACAATATCGATCCTAAAAGGATACGTAAGATTGAACTGATTACGCTTAACGGAAGTATTGTAAGAACATGGTTTAATGCACAGGAAACTTATGATATTTCGAATTTTGCAAAAGGCCTGTATATAGTTAAAATCACCACTATATACGACAATAATATTTTCTCAAAACTTACTAAACAATAATACTTGCAGCAGATAAAATGTTAAAACCATATTATTCAACAGGGAAAAATATCCCTGTTGAATATTTTAACTGCTTTTGGTATGCTAATTGAACACTAATAAAGCCTGCAGTTGCAGGAGAACAAAAAAAATCAACCTAAAACCAAGCGATATGCCTAAAATAATATTTAAAGGAAGTACTCCAAAAATGCGGACTGCCCTTAGCAGCAAAAATAAACCAGACTCAGGTAATAAAAAAAACACGAGTACCCTGTACGTGAGCAGTAAAAAAAATACAGGCAGGCTGGTACATATTTTAAACTACCAGTATCAGGATAGTGACCTGGAACAATTTGTATTTTAATTATTCTTTACAAAAAAACATCAGATTATACTAATCTCATTAAGACGAACCAAAATTCAAACGATGATCACACCAAAAAGTCAACACCATAGTAACAGCAAATTGATTTCTTTAATTGAAATGGTACAGCGTGTATATATTACAATTTTCCCTGTTTACCAGCCGGAAGAATTGCAACTGCGTTATGTGCCAATCAGATCGCGTATTACCACGCTGGCGGCTACTGCTCCAAAAACAGCAGGTAAATAAGACATGGTGCCATAGGCCGATTTTTTATAATTTTTTCCATCGGTAAGCATCAGGCTTTCTTTATCGGTTTCTTCGGGAGAGAACACTACTTTTATTCCTTTGCGGATATTGTATTGCCTTTTTAGCACTTTTCGTATTTGCTGTGCAAAGGGACAGTTATATGTTTTGGATATATCCACCACCTGCAGTTTAGTAGGATCGAGCTTGCCCCCTGCTCCCATACTGCTGATCACTTTCATTTTATTTTCATACGCCATCTGAATAAAAGTAAGCTTAGGCGTTATACTGTCAATAGCATCTACAATATAATCGGGATGTGTGGTAAACAAATCAATAACCATTTCGGGATTGATAAAACTTTTTATCACCACCAGTTCCAACTCGGGGTTAATCGCCTTTAAACGTTCGGCCATAATATCGGCTTTTGACTGCCCATGATTGGTAGCCAGTGCAGGCAGCTGGCGGTTACGGTTGGTGGGATCCACCACATCGCCATCAATGATGGTCATTTTACCCACTCCGCTGCGGGCAATAAACTCGGCAGCAAAACTGCCCACACCACCTAAGCCCACTACCATCACATGGCTTTTAGCCAATAGCTGCAAGGCTTCATTGCCTATCAATAATTCTGTACGGCTGAGCCAGGAAAAATCTGTTGTCATATTAAAAGAAAACACTGCCAAAAACAGCAGCGGCATTTTTTTGAATTTGCAAACTAAGTGAATTTATATCAATTTGTAAAACTGTGGCTGCAGCAGCATAAATAGCTTCGATACTGCTATCCGAATCATCGGTTTCAAAAAATATTTTATCAGGGGGTAATGCACGCAATACTTCCTGAATGGCAGGTTGCAGTACTGCTTTTCCAAAAGAAAGATAATAGCCCTTACTGATGAGCTGCTGCGCCAGTGCCCCATTTTTATTAAAGCCATGAAAGATAACCGGCACTGAATTATGCTGCTGTTGCAGCAATTGATGCACTTCGTCATAAGCCCTTACACAATGAATGATAAGGGGTTTTTGCAGTTGATTGGCCAGTATAATTTGTGCGGTAAATAGTTGTTGCTGCAACGCAAAATCAGTGGTACATACTTTATCTAACCCACATTCGCCAATGGCCAGTACATTTTTATCGGAAGCATATTGCTGTAAAAGCAGTAACTCATCTGCTACCGTAAGTGAAGTAATATACCAGGGATGCCATCCAACAGAATAATTACCGGCAGCAATTACCCTTTGGTATTGTGCATACAAACTCTGTATTACAAATTCATTTTGTACTGCAGGATAATGACTATGAATATTAATTAACAAATTGAGGGTTATAAGGCTGCAATAATAATTGATTTTATTTGCTTTTGTATTTACCCGGCCAATACGGCAACAAAAATGCCATTACGCATGTAATGGCATTTATAAATTACAGACTTAATACAGCCTTATTTTATTTTACCCATAATTAATCCAACAATTGCACCAACAATACCTGTTAAAACAGCAGCAGCAAGCACATCTGCCATTATCATTTTTTTGCTCATCAAGGTGGTGAATGCATAGTTCATACAATCATAAGATGCGGCCATCAGTAATCCAATTATTGCGCCGGTAATAAAACCATTGACCAACGTATTCACACTGGCCTTTGTAAAAATATATGCCATTAAAAAACCGGAAATCAGGTTTCCGGCAACCAGATACACCATATCAGGTGTTGCCCTGTCGAACCCCGATGCTGCACCAGGATTAGCTTTCATAAAATCCATGAGCAGGATGCCATATATCAGCCAGCCTAAAAGAAAAAACAAAATACCTCCGGTAATACCACCGGCAAAAAGTTTTTTGATGTTCATAGTCTTTATATTTTATCAGGTTAAAAAATGTTTTCCTAAAGTAATATTTTGTTTAGCCAAATGCAAGTATTCTGCTGTTTGATTTAATCAATGGCTAGACATTACAATTTATTG
>JBAXET010000256.1:0-3864 GCA_037140275.1 Ferruginibacter sp.
CCGTTTCTCTTAAAAATGCCCACCCGGGTTTGCCCGACTCTCTTTTTTTTAAACCGCTTTTATTTGCCGGGGCTTCCCACTACAGTCTTACAAATTTCGACTCTGCTTTATATTTTTTTAAAAAAGCAGAAACAATTGCCAACCAATACCCAGTGATTGATGAAGCAGAGCGCCTGTACAATAAGATGGGAGCGTTGTATTATCAGATCGGCAATTACAAACAAAGCATTAATTATTTCAATAAGACCATTAGCAGCCTTAATAAATCAACGCCCGATTACCGGGAATTGTACATTCAATACAAGATAAATTTAGGGGCTGTTTATTTTAAGCTGAAAGAGTATGAGCAGGCGATGGCGATCTATAAAGAGATGCTACCCTATAACAGCAGCTTCCAGTCTTCGATCCTGCATAATATGGGGATCATTTATTTGGAAACAGGCGACAACCGCAAAGCACTGCATACATTACTCCCCCTGTCATATAATCAACAGAACAAGCTGACCGACCTGGCTAGGCTGTATCTTAATATGCAGCTTCCGGATTCAGCAAAAATTTACTTAGACAGCTCTGTATCGATCAATCAAAGCGTAAATAATACCCGTAAAAATATCACACAAGGGTTGGCACTGAAATATTATGGTGATTATTCTTTGACAAAGCATGATATTGACAAAGCGATATCCTTTTACCAACAGGCGATCATTCAACTGGATGCAGATTTCTTTGAAAAGGACCCTTATAAAAATCCGTTGCAGTTCAACGGTCTGCATTCTTCTTTTAATTTGTTTAACGTGTTGGTCGCAAAAGCACACGCATTTACCTTATTGTACCATCAGCATAAGATGGCGCAAACGTTGACCGCAGCCTTGGATGCATATAAAACAGCATTTGCGCTCGCCAAGCATGTGGAGCGTTTTTTGGATACAGATGAAGCCCGGCTTTTTTTAAAAAAGAATGTTGAGGAGGCGTATGGAGATGCTATACAAACAGCGATTGACCTGTATGAACTAACAAAAAAGAATGAATATTTAACCGATGCATTTATTTTGAGCGAAACCAATAAGGCTTCCATATTAGAACTGAATAGACAGCAGCTCCAGATAGAACAGATCCCTGAAATACCAGTAGAGCTGGTGCACGAAGAAAATAATATAAAGGCCAATATTGCTACGCTTACATTGCAGGAAGCCAGTAGCACCGATAGTTTAAAAACGGCAACTTTACAACAAAGCATTGCGGAATATGAAATCAAATTATCAAAGGTTCAGGAGCAACTAAATGAAAATCCCCGGTATCACCAACTACGATTTAATGATGAAACGATTTCCGTGAAAAGCATACAGGCTGACATATTAAACGATGAAACGGCCTTAGTTTCTTATTATTTTACTAAAACCAGTCTGATTACATTTGTGGTGACCAGCAATAGTTTTAATTATACATCCATTCCGCTGGACAGTTCTTTATATACACTTATCATCAGCACTAGAGCAGCGCTGGAATCGCTCGGCAGTTTCGATAAGATATTGGTTGCAGCAGCCGAAAAAAAATTATTTACGCAACTTCTGCAACCGGTATTTGATCTTATCCAGGATAAAGATCAGTTGGTTATTATTCCACACAATGAATTGCATTATATCCCTTTTGAAATACTGGTCAATCCAAATACCTCCAATTACCTCGTTAAAGATTTTGCCATCAGTTATAATTATGCTGCTTCTTTCCTGAATAAAAGCAACAGCAACAAAAATATAAATGACGTATTGGCTTTTGCCCCTTACGCTTCTATTCAACCCACCCATGATTCTATTCAACCGGCTTTTTCTCAATTACCCGCCTCTAAAAATGAAGTAGCATCCCTACAGGGGAAAACTTTTTTAGATTCGTCGGCCACCAAGAATAATTTTTTACTAAATGCTGGGAAGTACCCCATCATTCATCTGGCAACACATGCTCAGGCAAACGATAAAAATCCACTGGAATCATTCATTGCCTTTTACCCTCAGGAAAATAGTACGGCGCTACAGTGCAGGCTCTATGAACCTGAGATCTATAACCTTAAGCTGAACAATTCTTTGTTGGTCGTGTTAAGTGCCTGCGAAACAGGTAAGGGACAGCTAATTAGTGGTGAAGGATTAATGAGTTTATCGAGGGCCTTTTCATATGCAGGTTGTCCGAGTGTGATCACCTCTTTGTGGAAAGCTGAAGATAATGCCACAGCCTATCTTACCAAAAGATTGTATTACTATTTGCAGAGGGGGGATACTAAAAATAAAGCCCTGCAAAAGGCGAAGCTTGATTATTTGAACGATAATAACATTGCCCCCAATTTTAAAACGCCCAATTTTTGGGCACAGCTTATTTTGGTAGGTGATGTGTCGCCTGTTGGTAATAGCAGCATAAATTACTGGTACATTCTGTTGGGAATTGCCTTAATGCTTTGCATTTTTATTGCCATAAGTATGATGCGGAAATTAAGCAGGGTCAAGCAGGGATCAAATTGAGCAAGCGGATATGACCAATTATTTGGTCATTCCACTGCTGCGGAATTATTTAATTTTCCAGTTCAGGAGTTTCACTTTAGCCAAAAACCAATTGTTGATTTTGTTATGATATAAATGATCCTTGTCATCATTTATTTTTGTAAACAAAGGCAAGGCTTTTTTCGTTTCATTGTTTTTCAAATAACTGAGCGCCAGATAGTACTCAGCATCATCTTGAAAAACAGGGGGATTAGTTGTTTTGTTTTTTTCGATAATGGCATTGAATAACAAGATGGCATTATGGTAATCCTCTTTACTTAAATAGGCCTGACCTGTTAAAAACTGTTCATTTGCAGCAGGATTTGTTATTTGCATATACATGGCAATCACTTCATCGTAATGCTGTTGACTATAAGCCTTTTCCATAGTGCTGCCCGCCATTGCTCCCCTCATGTTGGCTACCTGATAGGCGGTATATTGATCACTATATAAATTTGCGGGTGACACTGTAAGGTATTGATACATGCTGAATAAGGCAGTTGCGATGATCATACCGGCTGCAATGCCCATCATCATTTTAGGAAGCCGTCTTAGCTTCGGTATTGTATGTTTTTTTTGCATCGCCATTTCCGCCATCAGAGCCTCGTGCATTCCATTTACTTTTTGGGTAAGCCCATAATTTCTAATGACGTCTTTTGCCAATACCAGATTCTCTAACTCCTGTTTCAGTGAGCCATTATTATCTAGTTCGGTTTGTAAGGCCTCCATTTCAGCTTGACTCAGTTCACCATCAAGGTAACGAATCAGGTTCTCCGTATGGTCATTATTATTGTTCATGTTGTAAAGCAGCTTTTAAAGTTTTTGCCATACCTGGATTTGCTGTTAACAATTGCTCCAGTTGTTTCAGACATTTATATTTTTTATTGCGCAATACCTGATCATTTTCGTAATTCAGCGTACTCACTATCTCTTTCATTGAAAGATTTTCATAATAATAAGCCAGCAGAATCTTTTTGCAGCCTTCGCCCAGTTTATCCATTATGCCCAACACCTGCGTTCGGGCTTCCCTGCCGGCAATATAATGGGTGATGCCCTCATCAATAGTTTCTTTGGCCTTTTCAAAATTTGTTTCCCTTGACCCTGCCCGGCTCCTTCTTTTTAATTCATTTAGCCAGGTATTTTTATTGATGGCAAATAAAAATGTTTTTACACTGGCATCTCCTCTAAACTTGTTACTCTGAACCAATTGAATGAAAGCTATTATTGATTCCTGAAAAATATCTTCTGCATCTTGCTTGTTACCCTGGTTTTGTTGTATATATATACTTATGCCGCCAAAATAATTCCGGTACAAATAACGGAGGGCATCATCCAAACG
>JBAXET010000257.1:0-3861 GCA_037140275.1 Ferruginibacter sp.
GTTATTGCCCCTTTGCTCATTCCCCGTTTTACCAGAATATTTAAAGAAGAAGCTATTGAAGCAGCCGGAGATAAAATAAATAACCTGCTTTTATTACTGAAACTGGAAATTATTATCGCCGGAATAATCGCTCTTTCCCTGAATATTTTATGGGAGCCGGTCATTGACTTTATTACAGATGGAAAATACGGTTCTGTAAATAAGTATACCATCCTTATTCTTTCAGTTTGTATGCCTTTTTTATATTTCAATAACTTTTTGTGGACCATCAGTTTTGCCAAAGGCCGGTTGAAATCAATTTTTAATATTTTTCTCATTTGTTTTATAATAAATCTAATTGCCACTGTTGCATTAATTCCATTCCTGAATGCTGAGGGTGCAGCAGCAGCTTATCTGCTGGCAATTATTGTACAATCCCTATTGTTTTTTAAACTTTGCAGGTTTAGTATATACAGTAAAGTGGTTACAGCTATGCTGTTATCTGTTGCACTTGCAGCAGGTTCGGGAATACTGGCCAGCTACCTCTTCAATAATCCCTTATTAATACTGGCAGCGGCTATTATGTTTTATTGCTCCGGCCTGATAGTAACACGGCAAATTTCAGCAGTACAGCTACGGCAAATTAAACAGCTTTTCAATAGCTAAGGGGCAACCCAAAATCATTATCTCCCGATTATTACTCTGCAGTTTACTGTATTGATCCTTAACGCAAAACAAACAAAAGGGTGAGCATAAAAAAAGCTTCTGCATGGGTATTGGGCAGGCTTGGGACTATCGACTTTACTTTACTGGTTTTTCTTTTACTTTTTATTAATGTAAAACTGGTAATAAAAGTTGCAGCCCTTTTGCTGATATTTATTTTGCGCCCCAATTTTAAAACCGGTATAAAAATAAAAAATCCCCGGTTACCTGTTTTTTATATTCTTGTAATTGCCATAGCAATAGTCAACTACTTTTTAATGAGGCAATTTAACAGCCTGCAGTATACTGTTGCATTACTAACAGGCATTGCTTTTTGGTTACTGTGTTTACTGGCTGTTCACCAGGTTAAACTGGCGGTAGAAAAAAATAGTACCGAAATTATTCACAACACCCTATTAATATTTTTTTTACTGAATGTTGCTGTATCCTTATTGGTGTATGCCGGAATTATTATAGAAACCGAAAGTATTAATCCTTTCAGGTATCAGGGTAATTTTCAAAAGTATTTTATTGGCACGGGAGATTATATTAAAGGCATTTCCTTTGATACTTCCACCACCAATGCAGTACTAAATAGTTTTGGGGTAATTTATTTTTTATCGAGAAACAAATCCAGATTAACGCTGCTTTGTCTGGCAACACTAATGCTGACCGGAAGTGATATAACCAATTTACTGCTGGTGCTTACCCTGCTGTTTATCTTTATTTTTCAATCCGGTAAAAACCAAAAAAGTATCATTATTATCTGTCTTTTATTTCTGGTAGTGTTTTTAGTTAAAGTTTCTCCGCAAAACAGCACCTATATCGGTAAGGCATATGAAAATATTTTACATCAGCCATCTGTTGCACAACAAAATTCAGAAAAATTGCTACCTGTAAAAGAAAGGGCCGACAGTATTTTAAGTGAAGAAGAAAAAAAAGAAAAGGTTGCTGCGCTTTATATCGACAGCATGTATATGGCAATGGTTAATAAAAAACAAGCTGCTGATACCAATAAAAAAACTGCTGCTGCTGTTGTTCTCAAAGAAAAACCGGAGATACCCAAACCTAATATACATACTCCGCCATTTCAACATAAAAACGACACTACTGTTTTTCAGCAGGAATTAATTGCTTTTATAAAAAAAGACAGCAGTATACTGCCTGCCGAATCAATTGCAAATCAATCAGCCTTACCCGGAAAAGCACTGGCAGCTATACAAACCATTGATTTTTTTAAAGCACATCCTTTGAAATTAATCAGCGGTACGGGCATCGGAAATTTTTCTTCAAAACTTGCTTTTAAAACCACAGCATTAAAGATTGCAGGCGGTTATCCGGCAAGATTTACTTATGTGAATCCTGATTTTGAAAAAAATCATTTAGCCCTGTACCTCAATTATTTTACGCAACAGGCCGGCAAGCATTCTTTAATTAATACCCCTAACTCTACCTACGATCAGCTATTAAGTGAGTACGGACTGCTGGGATTATCTGCCTTTATATTCTTTTATGCCGGTTTTTTTATAAAAGGTTTAAAGCGCCACAGCTACGGATTCCCTCTTTTAATATTTACGGCAGGATTATTTTTTATGGAATACTGGTTCGAACAACTTTCTGTAATTGTAATTTTTGAACTGTTGATGTTTGTTAACCTTAAAGAGAATTTCACGCAGTCGTAAATGAAAACAGCGCCGCAAATAACAGTATTAATGCCTGCATATAATGCAGCAAAATATATTGCGCCTGCAATTGACTCTGTATTGAAACAAAGTTTTAGCAATTTCGAATTGCTGATTATTAATGACGGATCCACAGATGATACAGAAGATATCATCCATTCTTTTTCAGATGATAGAATTAAATTGATCAATCAGCCGCATCAGGGAATTGCAGCTGCATTAAACCTGGGTTTGCTAAATGCCGCAGCTGTTTTAATTGCCCGTTTTGATGCAGATGATATTTGTTACCCGCAACGCCTGCAGCGGCAATTTGACTTTTTACAATTGCATACGGAATATGTACTGGTTGGGTCGGATGTGGATTATGCCGATCATAACGGGGAGTACCTATATCATTACAGCAATACCGGACATACACATGAAGAAATTGAAGAAAGAATCAATGCTTTTTGTCCTTTCATTCATTCTGCTGTGATGTACAAAAAGAATATCGCGCTGGAAGCAGGCGGCTATGATGCAAAAGCACATACGTTTGAAGACTACCGCCTATGGACAAAACTGATCTCTAAAGGAAAAGTGTGTAATCTTTCAGAACCACTTATAATGGTACGACTCAATCCTGAATCAGTTACTGTTGATGAAAAATTAAGAGGCAAAAGATTTGCTGCACTTAAAAAGGAAATGCTTTTTGAATCACTTGAAATAAGTACCGAACAGGAAAATGAGTTGAGGGGAATTTTGCGAAGTCAGGATTTTTTTGATTTTAAAAAATACAGTTACAATATACTGCTGGCAAAAAAATATTTATGGAATAATTACCAGCCCGCCAAAGCAAGGGAAAATGTGAAAAAGGCATTATCGTTTAAGCCTTTACAATTTACCGGTTACGGATTACTGGCACTTTCTTATTTGCCAAGACCTCTCATCAATAAATTTTACATCAAATTCAAAAATCTATAAGCAGAATAATAGCTGTACATGAGCAAGAGTATAAAAAATATCGTAAAATATTATTACCGCAGGTGGTACCAGAAATGGCATTACGACAACTTTAAAGCGAATATACTTGCCGGACAGCAACTTGCAGCATTAAACAGCACTAAAACAAATATCCAGCAGCTGGATGAAGTGGCTTATCAGGTTTTTTCGCAACGGGGCGAAGATGGAGTACTGCAATACATCATCAACAAAATAGGTATTCCCAATACAATTTTTATTGAATTTGGTGTGGAAGATTATACCGAATCTAATACTCGCTTGCTATTATTCAATAACTGGAGCGGAATGGTAATTGACAGCAGTGAACGGAACATTCGCTTTATTAAAACTGATTTCATTTACTGGAAATATGATATTACAGCATATGAAAGTTTTATTACTGCAGAAAACATCAATACACTCATCAGTAATTATACCGGTTGTACAGATATTGGTGTGCTGAGTGTTGATATAGATGATAACGACTATTGGGTATGGGAAGCCATAACTGCAGTAAATC
>JBAXET010000258.1:0-3841 GCA_037140275.1 Ferruginibacter sp.
AGCATTAGTTGCATTTGCAAAAACCAATGCCAATATCAGCAATTATTTTTCATCCAATAGTGCACCTTTATTTATACTGCCGGGCTTTATTGCATCAGATGCGCATGGCACCACCACCACATTAGGCAGGGGCGGTTCCGATTATACCGCTGCAATCATTGCCGGAGCTGTTGATGCTGCCGTGCTGGAAATATGGACCGATGTATCGGGTATGATGACGGCTGATCCAAGGATAGTATCCAATATAAAACTGATCCCTAAAATTTCTTATCAGGAGGCCATGGAGCTTTCTCATTTTGGCGCCAAAGTAATTTATCCGCCTACCATTCAGCCGGTAATGAGTAAAAATATTCCGGTGTGGATCAAAAATACTTTTGCTCCCGAAGATGAAGGCACAGTTATCCAAAATGAATCGATGAAAAATGGCAATGCCATCCGTGGTATTTCCAGTATCAATAAAATTTCTCTCATCAGTCTGGAAGGTAGCGGCATGGTAGGCATACCGGGCTTTAGTAAACGCTTATTTGAGGCACTGGCCATTCATAAGATCAATGTGATACTGATTACACAAAGTTCATCAGAGCATTCTATTTGTGTGGCTGTTGATGCGGCAAGTGTTGCAGCAGCCAAGCAGGCGGTGGATAACGCTTTTGCTTATGAAATAGACACTAAAAAAGTTGATCCGCTGATTGTTGAAAACGATTTAGCTATCGTAGCATTGGTGGGCGATAATATGAAAAGTCATACCGGTATTGCTGGAAGAATGTTCAGCGCATTAGGAAAAAATGGTGTGAACATCCGTGCTATTGCACAGGGATCTTCTGAAAGAAATATCTCTACTGTAATTGCACTCAGTGATGTAAACAAAGCAGTGAACGTTTTGCACGAAGCATTTTTTGAAACCACTTACAAACAGGTAAATGTATTTATTGCGGGGGCAGGTAATGTGGGCAGTAAATTATTAGGACAATTAAACCAGCAGCTGGACTATTTAAAAAGCCGTAACCGTTTAAACCTGAAAATAGTTGGACTGGCTAACAGTAAAAAAGCATTGTTTAATGATGACGGTATTGATCTGAACCAATGGAAAGATTTACTGGCTGCAGCACCTGCCAATACTATTGAAGGATATATTGATGCCATCATTGAAAAGAATTTACGCAATACCATTTTTGTGGATGTTACTGCAAGTGATGTAGTGGCAGGCTGTTACAATAAATTATTACAAAAAAGTATTGCTGTAGTGGCTTGTAATAAAGTGGCTTGTTCTTCTTCATATGGTTATTACCAGCAATTGAAAGAAAGTGCAAGAGAATTCAATGCTAAATTTTTATTTGAAACCAATGTGGGAGCAGGGTTGCCTATCATTGGATCTTTAAATGATTTGATCAGCAGCGGCGACAGGGTGAATAAAATGCAGGCGGTATTAAGCGGTACTTTAAATTTTGTGTTTAATAATTATGATGGCAAAAAATCTTTTGCTTCTGTGGTAAAGCAGGCACAGGATGAAGGATACACAGAACCCGATCCGCGTTTAGATTTAAGCGGTAAAGATGTGATGCGTAAAATCATGATCTTAGCAAGAGAGAGCGGTGAGCAAATTGAAATGGACGACATCGCCAATAATTCATTCATGCCTGAATCTTGTATGCAGGGTTCGGTAGCTGATTTTTATGCAGCCATGGAAAAAGAAGAAGCACATTTTAAAGCCATATATGATAAGGCAGTTGCAGAAGGATGCAAATTAAAATTTGTAGCCTCTTACGAAGAGGGTAAGGCTGCAGTTGGATTACAGCATATCAATCCGGAACATAACCTGTATCATTTGTATGGTAAGGATAATATTGTGTTATTCTATACAAACCGTTATCCCGAGCAACCCATGGTTGTTAAAGGAGCAGGTGCAGGTGCAGAAGTTACAGCAAGTGGGGTGTTTGCTGATATTATAAGAGCAACGCATAATTAACCCCCGTCCCCTAAAGGGGAGTTATTTGAACTGCAAAAAAAATGGGACAACAATAATTAACGAAGTATCAAAAAAATGAGTTTACAAAATAAAGTAGAAAAGTTGAATAACTCCCCTTTAGGGGATGGGGGTAAAACAGTAAAAATTTTAGCTCCTGCTACTATTGCCAATCTGGTTTGTGGTTTTGATATTTTAGGGTTAGCCATTAACAGTCCGCAAGATGAAATGGAACTGATGTTAAGTAATGAACCGGGCATCAGAATCAAACATATTGATGGCTATAATCTTCCAGCCGAGCCTGCCAAAAATGTGGCCGGTGCTGCATTGATTGCATTGATGGAAGAATATGAGGATAAAACCATCGGCTTTGATCTTACCATTAATAAAATCATTAAACCGGGCAGTGGCCTGGGGTCCAGCGCAGCAAGTTCTGCAGGAGCGGTAGTGGGTGCCAACCAATTATTAAATAATCATTTCAGTAAACCAGATCTCGTTCGCTTTGCCATGAATGGCGAAAAAGTAGCCAGTGGTGTTAAACATGCCGATAATATTACACCCTGTATTTATGGTGGTGTTACATTAATCCGTTCCATTTTTCCTTTAGATATTATTGAACTAAGTGCACCGCCCATGTATGTAACCGTAGTGCATCCGCAGATAGAAGTGAAAACTTCTGATGCCCGTCAAATTCTGCGTAAAGAAGTGCTGTTAAAAGATGCTATTAAGCAATGGGGCAATATCGCAGGACTGGTAGCAGGATTTTTAAAAAGCGATTATGAACTGATCGGCCGCAGTCTGGAAGATGTGATCATTGAGCCCATCCGTAGTATTTTAATTCCGGGTTTTGATGATATCAAAAAATTTTGCAAAGAAGCCGGCGCATTAGGTGGTGGTATCAGTGGCAGCGGGCCATCTGTATTCATGCTTAGTAAAGAAGAAAGTATTGCACGGGATGTAGAAAAAGTAATGAAAGATATCTACAACCAAATTGGAGTGGATTATCATACGCATGTTACTACGGTGAATAATGCAGGAGTAAGTTGTGAATGGTGAATGGTGAATGGTCAATAGTGAATAGTGAATTGTGAATGAAAGAGCACTAAACTACTAAACCTCTAAACCAATTAACCAATTAACCAATTAACCAATAACCCAATTAACCAATAACCCAATTAACCTATATACCAATTAACGGATTAACCAACCAACACAATGAAATATTACAGTTTAAACAAACAATCACCAGAGGTAAATTTTAAAAACGCTACCATTAACGGACAGGCGCCGGATAAAGGATTGTATTTTCCTGAACAAATTCCGCAGGTAAAAAAAGAACTGATCAGCAATATAGAAAATATCAGCAATGAAGCAATTGCATTTGAAGTAATAAAACCCTATGTGGGAGATACGATTTCTGAAAGTGATTTGTATAATATTGTAAAAGAGACCGTGAACTTTTCTATTCCATTGGTAAAAGTTACAGATACTATTTCTTCATTAGAATTATATCACGGGCCTACATTGGCATTTAAAGATATTGGGGCAAGATTTATGAGCCGTTGCCTGGGGCATTTTGTAAAAGGCGGCGATAAAAAAGTTACCGTACTGGTGGCCACATCAGGTGATACGGGCGGGGCAGTAGCCAATGGTTTTTATAATGTGGAAGGGGTGGATGTGGTGATCTTATATCCATCGGGTAAAGTGAGCAGTGTGCAGGAGAAACAACTGACCACACTGGGCAATAATATTCATGCACTGGAAGTGGATGGTAATTTTGATGATTGCCAACAAATGGTGA
The DNA here is from genome assembly GCA_037140275.1 of Ferruginibacter sp. Lineage (GTDB taxonomy): Bacteria > Bacteroidota > Bacteroidia > Chitinophagales > Chitinophagaceae > Ferruginibacter. The sequence goes on from JBAXET010000258.1 coordinate 3,765, forward strand.
AAGCGGCTTTCTTAGATACAGAACTGAATAATAAATTGTTTCTTACATCTGCCAATTCCATTAATGTGGCTAGATGG
>JBAXET010000259.1:0-3770 GCA_037140275.1 Ferruginibacter sp.
CTTTTTAACTATGGCAAAGCATACTCAAACAGAAAAATCAGCTACCGGCACCATTTCATTAGACAATAAAGACCTTGCAATATTGCATTTGCTGGAGCAAAATGCCCGGATGACGGTAAAAGAAATTGCTGATAAAATTCACCTGAGCACCACACCTGTTCATGAGCGCATCAAGCGTATGGAAGCCAATGGCGTGATTAAACAATATGCCACATTGGTGGATCATACTAAAGTGAAGAAGGGGTTGATTGCAATCTGCTATGTATCCTTAAAAGAACACAGTAAAACTGCAGGCACCAAATTTGTAAAAGCCATTTTACAGATGCCCGATGTAGTGGAATGTTATACTATCAGCGGCGAGTTTGATTTTATGCTGAAAGTAATGTGTGAGGATATGAATGCCTATCATAATTTTCATGTAAACAAACTAAGCAGTATAGATAATATGGGGCATGTGCAGAGTGTGTTTGTGATGGGGGTGATTAAGCAAACGCATCAGCTGGTGCATCCGTAATTTTATTGTTTTTAGTTTGATACTATTCTTTTTTTCTTTTTAGCTTCTCCAAAAAAACAAAAAAAGGCCCCTGAAATAGATTGCTGCCCTACCGAAAGCATTCGAGATCAGGTTGGTTCCCCGATGAGACTTTTGTGTTACTGTGACTTCAGTATTGTATCGCTGCTCGTTAATTTGCTACTGTATAAAAAAATACAAAACTATTTCTAAAAAAAATATTAAGACCTGGGATTTATAGCTATAAGTATTTCAAACCAGTACCTGCATAAGGCGCCACTTTTGGTTCGGTGGCGCCGAAGGCGGCATTCAAAAAATGCGAAGCAAATTTTTTGAAAGAGCCGAAAGCAGCGCCGTTGCAGGTACGCAGCCCGCCGGCTGTGGAGGCAAAGCCACAGCCATAAAATAGTAACTGATAAAAATGAAAGATGATTTACTTCACCAGTAATTTTAAATTAGGCGCAAAAAACAGATGGCCATCTGTACCCTTAACCACAATATCATAAAATAAAATCTCTTCACCGCTTTTTAATTCTTCGGTAATAATTTTTTTCCAGACTTCAGAAAGGGGAGTGGTGCGAAAAAACTGCGTAACCACACTTTTGGTTGGAGAAACCTTACCGGATTCTTCATCTTCGGTAACACCTCTTCTTTTATACATACATTGATAAGAAGATAAAGAGTATACTGTTTTTTTAGTATCGGTTATAGTAAGGGGAAGTAATATCAGTTGCGTGGCTTCATCTACCGAAACTGTGGCAATTGAATCTGACTGATTGCCTAAAGCAGTCTTTAGTTTGGGCGGCACATATTTTACCGTTACTTCTTTTGGTTTAGGCTTTACAGTTTTGGGCGGCTGAGCCATAGCCATGCCCGCAGTAAATACAAAGCACAAAATAATCAGCCCATGTTTCAGTACAGCCATATGATGTTTTATTTACAACGAATTTACAGCCTAAATAGTATTGCAGGTAGTAATTTAACGTATCCTTTGGTAGGGAGGCTAATTACACTAATTAACCAATTAACCAATAAACTAATTAACCAATAAACTAATTAACCAATAAACTAATTAACCAATTAACCATCACAACCCCGCCAAACTCTCTTCAATTGCCTGTATCCTGCTCAGGGCATCAGATTTTTTCTTTTGCTCTAATGCCAGTACTTCCGGTTTTGCGTTATTCACAAACTTTTCGTTGCTCAGTTTTTTCTCTACTGAGGCTAAAAATCCCTGCTGGTGCTGCAGGTCTTTTAAAAGATCTTCTTTCTGACTGCCGGTATTGATGGGCTGTTCTGATTCAATATAAAATTTATCGTTCCCAATAACTGCTGAAATGGTATTGGCTACTTTATCGGCTACAAATACAATAGTTTTTGCATTCAGCTGTTTAGCCAGAATATTATCAATGGATTGATAAGTAGCTGTTGCCTCAGTTTGTATGTACAGTTGAATTTGTTCTTTTGGTTTTATCTGATTTTTATTTCTTACATCACGTATGCCTGTAATCACATCTTTCAGTAAATTACCCTGCAATAATATGGCCGCATCTGCTTTTGCAAAAGCTTTGTTTTCACGGATACAAAGGTCATCTGTTCTATCCTGTAATAAATGATAAATTTCTTCTGTTACAAATGGCATAAACGGATGCAGTATTTGCATCAATTCGGTAAAATAGTAAATGGTTTTTTCGTACACCACTTTTTCAATTGGTTGTTCAAAACCCGGTTTCACCCATTCTAAATACCAACTGCAGAAATCATCCCATATTAAACTGTAAATGATTTTCAATGCTTCGCTTAAACGGAACTGTTTCATCAGGCTATCCACTTCTTCCTGTACTTGTTGTAATCGGTTTTGGAACCAGTCCAGAGCAAAGTTGTGAGTTGACAGATGATAGATGACAGCAGCTGCATTACTGTCATCTATCATCTTATTACTATCATCTATTTTGTTGTTAGTTGACAGATGACCGTTAAAAGCAGTTTCAGTACTATCATCTACACGCCCTTCCCACATCTTCACCAGCTTCAGTGCATTCCACAATTTATTGTTGAAATTTCTTCCCTGTTCCAATGAAGATTCATCAAACAATAAATCATTACCTGCAGGAGAAGCGATCATAATACCAAAACGGGTGGCATCTGCTCCATATTGATCTATCAGGCCTAATAAATCAGGTGAATTACCCAATTGCTTACTCATTTTTCTGCCCTGCTTATCTCTTACCATTCCGGTAAAATATACATCCTTAAACGGCGGCAGTTGTTTGTATTCATATCCCGCCATAATCATCCTTGCCACCCAGAAAAAAATAATATCCTGTCCGGTTACCAAAGTTGTAGTAGGATAGTAGTAATTAATATCTGTATTCCCCGGATTGCTGATGCCCTTGAATACTTCCATGGGCCATAACCAGCTGCTGAACCAGGTGTCTAGTACATCCTCATCTCTGGTAAGCTTAATGCTTAAAGCTGAAGGCTGAAAGCCTTGTGCTTTTTGCTTTAAGCTTTCAGCTTTTTGCATAGCTTCTTCTTCAGTGGCTGCTACAAAAACATTGCCCTCCGCATCATACCAGGCCGGTATCTGTTGTCCCCACCATAACTGACGGCTGATACACCAGTCTTTAATATTGCTTAACCAGTGACTGTAAGTATTTTTTAATTTAGCAGGATAAAATTGAATGGTATCATTCATCACCGATTCCAGAGCTTCCGGATTTTTATCCATGAATTTTTGCATGTCGATAAACCATTGCATAGATAAGCGGCTTTCGATAACAGCACCTGTTCTTTCGCTGGTGCCTACCTGTCCTTTATAGTCTTCTATTTTTTCAATTAAACCTATCGCACTGATATCTTCCACAATTTTTTTACGTAATGCAAAACGGTCTACACCATTGTAAGACAAGACTAATGCTGATGGATTGTCATCCATTAATTCTACTGCAGTAAATTTTCCGGTGGCATCTAAAGTATCAATGGCTTTAAGCTTATGTTTTAAGCCCAGCATATTATCATTCTTATCATGTGCCGGAGTAATTTTCAATGCGCCGGTACCAAAATCAGCAGTTACATAGTCATCTGCAATGATGGGGATCTTTCTGTTGATGATGGGTACAATCACTTCTTTACCTACCAGCTGACTGTATCTTTCATCTGTTGGATTTACACAAATGGCCACATCGCCTAAAATGGTTTCGGGGCGTGTAGTGGCAACAGTAATACTGCCGCTGCCGTCTACCATTTTGTATTGTAC
>JBAXET010000260.1:0-3743 GCA_037140275.1 Ferruginibacter sp.
ATTGAATCACCGGAGCGGTTTACCCAACTATTTATATTTTATGGAAAGCCTGGGCTGGGATAAAAAAATACCCATCCGCAATGAAGATGTGCTGAATAACCTGATAGATAAAAAAGCACTTATCCCCAATATTTCATCTCCTAATACTCATTTCACTTATTGTAATACCAATTATGCTTTACTGGCATTACTTATAGAACAGGTTACCGGTAAAAAATATGCGGCTTATTTACAGGAAGCTATTTTTACTCCGTTGGGCATGAAAAATACTTTTGTTTTCGACAGTTCAAAAATCACCAGTGCAGCGCCTAGTTACGATTGGCGTGGAGGGCTAATACCTTTAGCTTACCTTGACATGGTATATGGCGATAAGAATATATATACTACACCGCGTGATCTGCTGATATGGGACCGGGCGCTAAAAGCAAATGTTATATTAAGCCCTCAAACTCTTGAACAGGCCTATGCCCCTTACAGTAATGAAAGATCCGGCACCCGTAACTATGGACTTGGCTGGCGAATGAATATTTACCCCGATGGCAAAAAAATGATCTACCATAATGGCTGGTGGCATGGCAGCAATGCCAGTTTTATAAGGCTGCTACAAGAAGATGCCACCATTATTGTAATTGGCAATAAATACAATCGTAATATTTATCATGCTAAAACGCTTTGCGACATATTTGGCAATTACTTTTCGGGAGAAGAGGATGAGGAAAATGACAGTTCAAAATCTACCGACAGTCTTCATATTACGACTGTTTTAAGCAATACAACTACTCCACCGCTGTTATCCAAAAAAGATGCTCACTTAAAAGAACTATTAAAGGATAAGAATAAAGTAAATACTCCCGCCAGAAGAGGCCAGTAATCCATTTAGTCCCACAGGACCAGTTTGCGGGTATTTGCATAAAATCTGGAATAATATAGCAGCAATTCTGCGTTTTTTTGCAACAATTAGCTTAACTTGTCAGCAATTACCAAACTAATGCTCAAAAAAGAAAGACAGGCGTACATTGTACACCAGGTTAACTTGCACAATAAAGTGCTGTCTGCAACATTAAGTTCAGAGATAGATGTATCGGAAGATACCATCCGCAGAGACCTGCAGGAACTGTCTGATGTAGGTAAGTTGATTAAAGTTCACGGAGGAGCATTATCACTGGCATTTGATGATATAACCTATCCCACCAAAAAGATATATTCACAGGATAACAAGAAGATTATTGCAGAAAAAGCGGCATCACTGATTAAGGATGGCATGTTTGTTTTAACTGGGGGTGGTACCACTATTGTTGAAATGGCGAGAAGTTTGCCTGCAGAATTAAATGCCACATTTGTATCGGGTAGCATTCCTGCAATTGTGGAGTTTATGCACCATCCCAATATTGAAGTGATTGTTATTGGTGATAAGCTTTCTAAAAATTCAAAAATTACTTTAGGTGCCAATGCATTAAGCCGTATCAAAAGCCTTAAACCCGACCTCTGTTTTTTAGGCATCAATGCCATAGATGCAGTACATGGTATAACCGATAACGACTGGGATGTGGTTCAATTAAAACAAGCGATGATCAGCGCTTCACAAAAAACAGTGTGCTTAACCATTTCCGAAAAACTGAATTCGTTTCAGCCAATACAAATTTGTAAAGTGCTGGATGTGGATATACTCATTACAGAATTAGACCCTGATGACCCGGTATTGCAACCATATATTGCAGCCGGTATAACAGTTATATAAATCATTTATTAAAATTTTTAAAAACAAAAACTAGACAATATGAGAAAACTTGTAAACAGATTCATCGTAATGCTGTTTTTTCTGGTTCCTTTTGTGTCCTTTGCACAAACTGTAGTTACCGGAAAAGTAATAAAAGAAGACGGTACAGCAGCCGATGGAGCTTCAGTAACAGTAAAAGGTAAAAACAGTGGTACAAAAACTGACAATCAGGGTATTTTTAAAATAAACGCTGCTAAAGGAGATGTACTTATTGTTTCATACATTAATTATGTAACCCAGCAGGCTTCAGTAAAAGATGCTGCTGCAATTCTAGTTGTTAGACTTAAGCTTACTGATAAAACCATGGATGAAGTAGTGGTTACCGCAATGGATATCAAAAGAAATCCGCGTGAACTAGGCTACTCTGTGCAAACGGTTAAAGGTTCCGACATTCAGCAAACACAAAGGGAAAACTTTGTGAATGGTTTACAGGGAAGGGTTGCCGGTTTAACGGTTACGCCTACTTCAGGTGCAGCAGGTGCTTCTACCGGCATTGTATTAAGAGGGTATAACACTATCTCAGGTACCAACCAGCCACTGTTTGTTGTTGATGGTATTATTTTAGACAACCAAACATTAAATTCCAACTCACAATCAGGTAGTGGTATTGGTCTTGCGTCTGATGGTAACAACAGAAACAATGATAACACTAACCGTATTGCTGATTTAAATCCAAGTGATATTGAATCTGTTACAGTACTTAAAGGACCTGAAGCAACTGCCTTATACGGCAGCCAGGCAAGTTCAGGTGCGATTGTGATTACCACTAAAAAAGCAAAAGGCACCAATAAAAAAATATTATTCAGCTACGATAACAACTTCCGTTTTCAAAAAGTAACCCGTTTTGCACAGGTTAATAATGATTATGGCCCAGGAGGTAGCAATAATATCCCAACAGCACTTCCTTCTTTAGGTCAGTTTCAGTCTTTTGGTCCAGCATGGAAAGAAGGCACACAGTTGTTTGACAATATCCATTACAACTTCTTTAAAACCGGATTTGCACAAACACATAATGTAAGCGCAGAATACGGTACTAAAAATGTTGGCTTCAGGGTATCTGGTCAATTTTTCGACAATAGTGGTATCATTCCTTTTAATACCTACACAAAATATAATTTCAAAATTGCCAACACCACAAAAATTGGCAAATATATCAGCATCACCCCTTCTATTGCGTATACCAATGCAGAAAATCTGAGGCCTTTAAAAAGCTCAGCTTCAGGATCAGGCGCAGGTGGTTATATGGTAGAATTGTTAGAATGGCCGGCCAATAATTATATTGGTAACTACCAGGATGCCAAAGGTGATAAACTGATATTATTTAATTCTAACCGTAACTCTGATTTTGACAACCCTTTATGGAGTGCAAGATATAACAGGGCCGGAGATGTAATGAAACGTATCGTTTCAACACTTGGAGTGGATATCAATCCATTCAGCTGGTTATCTGTTTCAGGCAGATTTGGTTATGATACCTATAAAAATGATGGATACCAGGTTATTCATCCGGAATCATTTCAACTTACAGCAGCTACAGGTGGTAGCTTAGATAATTATTACAGAAAATATAAAGGTTATAACCATACTATTACTGCAACTGCAAAGAAAAAAATTGGCAACTTTAATACAAGGTTATTGGTGGGTACAATGTGGCAGGATCTGGAAACATCCCAATTTGCCATTTACGGTACCAACCTGATAGATTCTGTAAGAACAGACAGCAGCAATACTACTGTTAATACCAGAAGACGTTTACAAAGAAATGTAAACGGATTACCTAACGTAAATATTTTCCGTGAGCTGGCTTTCTTTGGTGAAGCTTCAATCAGTTATAAAAACTGGGCATTCTTCTCTTATTCTCACCGCTTTGAAAAAGCCTCTCCTATCCCAACACAAAACAACAATTATCATTACCCCGGCGCAAGCTTGAGTTTGATATTGAGTGACATGATTCCTGTAATTAAGA
>JBAXET010000261.1:0-3726 GCA_037140275.1 Ferruginibacter sp.
CTGGATCATTTAAAAAAGAAAAAACGCAAAAAACGTTTTGGATTTGTACAAAGTTTATTTGGTGCTACCAGCGAAGAAGAGATACATCCCGAAGAATTCAATCATCCGGGGGTATTGATGGAGAATAAGGAAAATGCTGCTGCACTGTTTAAGGCACTGCAGCAATTACCCGAAAACCAGCGTATAGCGTTTACGCTGCACCGCTTAGAATCGCAAAAGCATCAGGATATTGCAGGTATCATGAATATATCGGTAACTGCAGTGGAATCACTGATTGCCAGAGCAAAGGGAAACCTTAGAAAAATATTACAGGATTATTATGAAAAAAATATTAATTAACACACAATGAACAGTAAACAAGATATCAATAAACTGATTGATGATACACTGAACAGTTTGGATGGCGCCGGAAGGGCAACAGTAAAGCCTTATCTTTTTACAAGGTTACATGCAAAAATGCAACGCAGTAATGAAGGTGCCTGGGATAACGTGCTGCGCTTTATATCAAGGCCAGCCGTCGCCATGGCAGTATTGTGTTTAGTGATAGTTGTTAATGCACTGGTGGTTAAAAATAATTACAGCAGTACTGCAACCGGTACTACTGCAGACGAACAGCAATACGCATCTGCATATGAATACAATAATTCTGTAGCAGTATTAGATGACACTGAAAATATAGAACCATAATGAGTACACAAGCAAAAAGCAAAATGTTTCTTTTAATAATCATAGTATTATTAATTTCCAATTTTGGGATGCTTTACCTGTTGACCAGCCATAAAGACCAACCCCGTAACCGTGGCAGAGGATGGGATACTATGCTGAAAGAATTTTTGCAAAAAGACATCGGATTTTCTGCTGCACAATTGCAACAGTATGATACTTTAAGCAAAAAACAGAAAGAAGACATGAAGGGATCTTTCAGCGGTATGAAAAACCGTAAAGAGCAACAGCTTAAATACTTAGGAAGCAGTGCATTCAGCGATTCTGCCATCACAGTGGCTGTTGAACAATCTGCTGAAGGTCAAAAAATAATGGAACTTAAAATGTTGACCAATCTTGTGGGCATAAGGAAATTGTGTACTACAGACCAGCTACCTAAATTCGACAGTCTGATTTATAAAGCCTGGAGCCGTAAACCGGATAACAAGAAAAATCCAGAAGAAAAAAAATAAACGCCGACAGGTTTTTTAATTAAGGTCGTCCAATAGCAAAGTAATTTTTAACACACCATCAATATTTACAACAATGAAAAAACAAATTTTTTTAGCAGCAGTAGCAGCAATATTAAGCTTTACAGCTGTACAGGCGCAGGGTGGCGGTAATTTTCAACGCAGAACACCTGAAGAAAGGTTAAAGCCTATACATGATAAAATTGACAGTGCTTTTAAACTGGAGCCTGCTAAATTGAAACAGGTAGATGAAATATTTTTGAATTCATTAAAAGAGCAGGATAAAAAAATGGATGAATTAAGAGCTGGTGGCGGACAACCAGACAGAGATGCAATGATGGCAGCAAGAAAAGAAGTGAATGATGCAAGAGATGTAAAACTGAAAGAAGTACTTACAGAAGCACAATTGAAAATCTGGAAAGAAGAAATAGAACCTTCTATGAGGCCACAAAGAGGTGGTGGTGGCGCACGTCCAGGTGGTGGCGGTCAATAATGAATAAATGGTGAATACGAATAGCAAGAGTTCCCGTCTTTTTAGGCGGGACTTTTTTATATAAAAACCCCGCTAAAAGCGGGGCCAAACTAAAACCAGACTTATACAAAACTGTTTATACAAAACCTTTCCATTTTAAAAACCCTGCACTGCCTAACAACAATGCGCTAAATACCAGTAAACCGGTCCTTCCGGATGTGTTGTTTTCAGTGTCTACTATTGGCAGCAGACTGGCATACTGTGCATCAGCAACAGTTTCTTCATCATTTTTAGCGCTTGCATCTTCCTGCCAGTTATTAATATTGGTGCCAGTTAAAACCATTAATTCTTCCAGCTCCTGCTTTCTTCTTTTCTTAAGATCCTGTAAATATTTTTTTCCTGCATCGCAAGTAAAACTGCCGGTAGCAGGATGCGTGATTACATATCTTGCCTGAAATGTTTCGGTATTGGGTGTAACCTGAAACATTAAGTCCTGTGCAAATGATTTTCTGTTATAGCGGAAATGCAATCTTGTAAAATGAACATTTTTACTGCCGTCATCAGGTTCATCGCCATCCACATCACTGTAATCTGTCCAGTCTTTACCAGCCATCCACCATACGCCGCTTTGTACCAGATCCTGTTCGCTGGGTGCTGTAGCAATGCAGGGATCGCAGTGGTAATAATTTTGCGGACTCACATCCCAGGCATATTCTAAAAACGCCACACTTTTATCTTCCTTATCCCACTGATGGGTAAACAGATTACCATAAAAACTGCCAAAATTCTTTTGCACAAATAAGGGAACTTTATTATCGGTGGGCATATTTACATTACGGTAATTGGTACATTCAATGCGGCCCTTACGGGTAAATGCATATACAATAAGATCCTGGTCGCCATCAGCGTTGGCCATTCCCAAACGAATGGGCAGCATAAACTTGGGTGAATTAAAACGGATCTGAATAGGGCGTAAAAAATCATTATTCAGTTTCTGTTTTTCTTTTTCATTTACTTTAACCACAAAAAACTTAAGGTTACTTTTTATATAAGGGTCTAATACTTCAGCAGCACCTTCAGGAATTTTATAGCCGTTTGAAGTCAGCCATTCTTTAAGGCCCCCACTTTCTTTGGCACTTAAAATTAAAATATCGTATTCGCCCACTACATATTGGGCTTCTACTTTTACGCCTAAATCTTTTTTCTTATAAGCGCTTGTGTTAGTTACTTCACTTAATGATACACCCGGCACTCTGCCGGAAAGTTTATCTTCCACCATCTCGTATTTGTCGCAGGGATTCTGGTCCCAGTATTCCACCAGTCTTGGTGCACTGTAATCATTCAGCCGCTGAAAAATAGATTGGTCTACCACATGCACATCATTTTTTTGCAATACCACCGGCACGGGTACTACCATGGCAAAATCTTTGGTATCACCTTTAAAATCATTGTACATGGTAATGATAGTTTTGTTACCATCACGTACCAGTATTACCTGACTGGTTTTGTTTTTTAATGTTCCATCTGCCTTGCTTACATAAAAGCCACAGAAGGAGAATAGGATTGGAGCAATGGCAATAACAGCCCCAATGATCAATAGTTTACGTTTCATACTTAAATGTTTAAATGTTATAGAGATAAATTGTTGTATGCTGTATTTAAAAAACCGGCATCTTCTTTACTCAGTATGGCAGAAGCCTGCCACTCGAATTTTTTTGCTTTAAAAAAATAATCCAGCACAGGTACTAAAGGTTGTGCGGCTAACAATACCAATATGGGGGCACCATTAATAAATTTAAATGCAGTTAAATAGAAGGCAATACCTGCAATTGCTATACACCAGACTATCCTTGCCCATAAATGATTAGGAATAGTTTTGGGATCGGTGATCATGAAAAATGAAAACAATAATAGACTTCCTGTACTGATGGACTGAATAAAATAATCCATTGGCCAGCCCAGGTAAATGATTTGCCTTAAAAATAAAAGGCCACCAAAGCATACTAAAAAAGCAAGGCTGGTATCCAATTTCTGAACTCTGGTGGTAACAATACAACCCAGGCATAAAACGAAGAAAAGTAT
>JBAXET010000262.1:0-3624 GCA_037140275.1 Ferruginibacter sp.
AATATTGTTTAAATCTTCTACCAAGAAGTTCGTACTTCGCCTATCAAAGGGCACAGTATAAAAAAGGCGATTCTTAATAGAATCGCCTTTTTTTATTTTTCCTCTTGCCCTGGCTTGTGCATTCGCAAACCATCGCAAATAGTATAATTTAATTCTTTATAACTTTTATTGTTATAGAAGCTACATCCTTTCTTTTTATTGTTAAGTAGTAAACACCGTTTCCAATAGAAGCGTCCCAAACAAATTTTTTCACCACTGAGCCTCCCTCAAGTTCAATTTGTTTGCTCCACCGTATTTGCCCCAGGTTATTAATCAATACTACCTGATATATGCCTTTATCTATTTTATTAAATGATAAACTAAAATTGTTCCCTACTACGGGGTTAGCAATTATTGTAATACCCGACAACAATTTTGCTGCAACTACTTTTATTACAGCACTGTATTTAAACATACCTCCTTTATCAAAAGCTTTAATGCGATAAAAATTATTACCCGGTTGTGGATTTGCATCTGCCCAACTATAATTAACCACTGTGCTGCTGTTGCCCAATGCATTGGTGGTATGTTGTTTTCTAAAGTTAATGCCATCAGTGGAACGTTCCACTTCATAGCGATCCATATCGGTTTCTGAAATAGTATTCCAATCTACCTGCACATCATTATTTTTCGGGTATGCATGAACGTTCAATTTATCTATAGCCAATGTAACAGTAAATGTAAATCCTGCAAGAGTTGCTGTACCACCGGGAGTGGTTACTGTTATGGTTCCTGTTGTTCCGGCAGCAACAACAGCTGTTATACTTGTTGCACTCACTACTGTGAAAGAGCTGGCATCTGTACCACCAAATTTAACCGCAGTTGCTCCGGTAAAATTAGTTCCCGTAATGGTTACTGTTGCGCCAGTTGCTGCCGATGTAGGCGTAAAGGAACTGGTAGTTGGTGCCGCAAAATAGGTAAATGCTCTGAGTATCGGGTAGCCTGTATTGTACGAAGCATCAATATTCCATATTGTAGTGAAATCCCAATTAGTAAAAGTTGCCTGCGTTTTCATCTCCGCTGTAGTTTTACCAGTTCCTGGGCCTAAATTTGGCAACAAAGTTTTATCATAATAACTATCTGTATATGTGCCCCCACTAATGGCTCCAGCTAAACCACCTTTGGTTCCACTACCTGTTATTGTTCCAGCAGCATAAGAACGTATTATTGACCCACTATAACAAGCACCCGCAAACCCACCAGCACCGCTATAGCTTTGTCCTCCAGTTATATTACCTGTAGCATAACAATCAGTTGCGGTTCCTCTAAGTTCACCAACAAAGCCACCAATTTCAACAATGCCATTCGTTAAATTTAACCTTCCGTAAACATTCGCAGTTGAATAAGAATTAGACACAGTACCTGCATCCATGGCCCCAATCAATCCACCGGTTGAGTAAAGCCCTTGTACATTACCAGAAGAAGAGCAATTACTTACTGAGCCACCCATTTGGTAAGAAACAAGTGCAGCGCCTGAACCTCCACCTATTATATTCACATTTGTTAAAACAACATTTTGAATAACTGCTCCAGTTCTTGTACTGTAAAACATACCAGCTCTATCAGCGTATGCCGGCCTGTTTTCTGTAAGGCCATCAATACTAAATCCTTGACCATTATAATTCCCAAAATAACCTCCCGTTGATCCAATTGGTGTAAACCCAGCACCTGATGCCCAGGTTGATGTGCTGGATGCATCAATATTTGCTGTCTGGATACAATACTTTCCAGAAACCCATGCAGCGGATGTTTGAGAAAGCCAGTACAAATTATTAAGTGTAGCTATCTGATATGGACTTGCGAGTGTTCCAGTACCCGCAGGTGTAGTGGAGGTCTGTGCTTTCCCGCTTTGTAAAAAAAGAAAACTTGCTAAAATAAGTATAGCAATTAAAAAATGAATACGGCTTTTTATTGTATTTGGATTTTTCATGATACTGGGTTTTAATGTAAAACGAATTGGTTTTGATTAGGATAAATTGTGATATCAATAGTGGCTCTGTTTTCTCTTTCATAAATTGAACGAAACCACTATTGTTTTGCTACATAAAGTAAAGACAGAAATGGAGGAAATTTTACAATGGGGAATTGAAATTTGTACCAATTTTCAATATTGATACAAAGTTTACTACAAAGCGTATAGTAGCTGCAGTAATTAACCGCCGTGTAGACGAATCAAAAAAAATAAATCAACCAGGAATAAAATAATTTTCAAATACGAAATAATTTGGCGTAGAAAGGACGAGGATTGATAGTGAATGATGGTAGTGTTTATGCTCTATTTACAGCAATTTTTGCCGCAAAATCCCCGGGAGTGATTCCCTCTGCATTTTTAAAAACCCTGTAAAAAGTACTGCGGCTTATAAAACCTGAGGCCAAACCAATAGATTCAATGGTCATCTCTTTAAGTTTCCCATCCAGAATCATCTCTTTGGCATGTTTCACCCGGTAAGTATTCCGAAAATCACTAAAAGACTGTCCCAAAACTGTATTTAAATAATGAGAGAGGTGATGTACCGGAATATGGATCAACGACGAAAAACTGGATGCACTAAAATCAGGCTGACAGTAAGGACTAAATTCCTGCATGCAGGAATCGATCTTTTGCCCGATATACATATTATAGGCCGAATCGTGGTTAGTAGTGGCTATTTTAGCAGCGGTATTTTCGGGTAATACTGCTGGCGGTATCGAATGAAGGAATGTTTCAGGATAACGAGGCATTCCATATAATATAACGGGGAAAAAGAAGGGCGAAGCCAGTAATCCTGTCAAACCAACCCCCGACAAAATCTGCAAAATATTGACCGTATAAAAAAGGTTAGAAGTATCATCCCCAACAGTTATAAACATCATCATCAAATAGGAAACAACCAGCACTGTTTGAAATCCCAGAAAGATGAAAAACCATTTGTTCATAAATGATTTACTCTTGAAATCCAATGAAGTTCTCTTTCTTTTTAGGTGCCGGAAGAAAATAACAAGTGCCCATACCGAATAAAATAGGATTAACAAAGGTCGGCTTACAAATACCGCCTCATTTGAAAACAATTCGGCCAAAATCGTGAATTTGTAAGAAAATATAAAACCCGGATCAGTAACAATTGCTTTGGCTATTTCCAGTTTGCGGGAATAGGGTAAAAAAAAATATGGCAGCGAAGCAATCAAAAAAATAACAGCGGGCAGCAAATGCCAAAGGTCGCTCTTCCGTAACCTTGCATTGTCGGTTACCACGCTGCGGATATACCAATAAAGCATGGGCCCGGAAAGGTAAAACAGTGCAGAGAAGTGAACTACCGCAATACTTGTAAAAAAGACGGATTGGGAATAAAGCAGAATATATTGAACCAAGCCATAGAGGCTGATGGTGAAAAAGTATATCCCCAGGTAGAGGCTTGAATGATATTGCTTTGCTTTAAAATACAACAATATACATGACATAAATATACCCAACAAGGATAAAAATAACAGCATTGACGATTCAATTTGACAAGCAAATATAATCAATCTTTATTTCTATCCTTTATCTTCCTTGGATTTCTATGACAAAACAAAACTAATTTAAGCTGTCTTTTTCACATATTCTTT
>JBAXET010000263.1:0-3597 GCA_037140275.1 Ferruginibacter sp.
TGATAAAGCACAATTGTTAACGCTTACAGCTCCCGAAATGACAGTGCTAGTAGGCGGTTTACGTGTGTTGAATACTAATTTTGATGGTTCAAAGCATGGTGTATTTACAAATAAGCCTGGTGTTTTGACCAATGATTTTTTCGCACACTTAATTGATTTTACCACAACTTGGAAAGCAACTGATGCACATCAATATACATTTGAAGGTAGTGATCGCGCTTCTGGAAAAGCAAAGTGGACAGGTACTAGAGTTGATTTAATTTTTGGATCAAATTCTGAGTTACGTGCACTTGCCGAAGTATATGCTTGTGAAGATTCTAAACTTAAATTTATCAATGATTTTGTAGCAGCATGGACTAAAGTGATGAATCTTGATCGTTTTGATATAGTGTGATTGCAACACTAGTGATATGTTTTTTAAAAGGTGGCCTGTTTCCAGGCCGCCTTTTTTTATATCATTTTGTATAGATTTTTATTGGGAAAATTTAAACTGTCTGAAACAAAGACTGGAACTGTTTTCTATTCTAAAAATGCCTGGCATTAAAAAATACTGCAACGTAACACTTAAGAAAGACATTTATAATGATGACAAGGCACTTTGGGATATGTGGGATGTGTAACAACAAATTAGCATGGCAAAATGCTATCATAATCGAAGTGTTGTTGGTATGGCTGTGCACAGGCTATCGCCGCATATCAACAACGGTTTTAAAAATTAGTACTTGTAATTCTAATTCCAGACAACGGCTAAAGACCAGGGCCCCGTTTTTTTAACTGACTCCTAATTGCTTCAGCATTTTAATATGCGATAAAAAAGCATTGGTAAAGCTGGGCTTTAAATTATAGGGAAACCCAAATTCCAATACTGTCTTTTCTACAATTGGGGCAATCTTATTGTAATGAATATGGCAAATGTTGGGAAATAAATGGTGTTCTATTTGAAAGTTCAATCCTCCTATATACCAACCCAATAATTTATTGTGCCTGGCAAAATCTGATGTGGTTTTAAGTTGATGTACATGCCAGTTGGAATAGTTCTCATTTTCTTCAAACGGTTGCTCTGCGCCTTCTACAACATGTGCCAGTTGAAATACAAAACTAAGGATCATACTTGCCACCCAATGCATGATTAAAAATCCAATGAGTAGCTGGTACCATTTAAAATTGGTTAGCCATAATGGCAAGCCAAATACAATTGTAATATACAGCAGTTTTCTTATTGCCATTTTTACAAATTCTACTCTTACATTTCCATGCTGTTCCCTTACCAGTCCTTTTTTATTGTATTTAAATAAATTCGGAAAATCGTTGATCAGTTTTGCAATAGTCATCATACCATAAAACAGAAAGGCAAATATAAATTGAAACCGGTGATGCTTTTTTACAGGTGTTTCCTTGGCCAGCCTTATGGGGCCTTTTGCATTGATATCTTCATCAAAACCTGAAATATTGGTATAGGTATGATGTAATACATTGTGCTGGATCTTCCAGTTTAAAACATTACTGCCCAGCAGGTATAAACTGCCTCCCAAAATACTGTTGACCCAATGTTTTTTTGAGTAGGCCCCGTGGCAGGCGTCGTGCATTACACTCATACCCACGCCAGCGATGCCAATGCCCATAACAATACACAAGCCCATTGCTGCTAGAGCAGACATGGGCACGGTTAAGATGATCACAAATGGAACAATATACAGCAACACCATTACAATAGTTTTAAAAACCATTGCTGCATTGGCCTTTGTAGAAATATGATTTGTTTTAAAATAGTCGTTTACGTTTTTCCGTAAATTATTTACAAACTCTTTTTCGTCAACCTGGTCCGATTTAAAGTGTATCTTATTCATTTTGATATTAAATTTAAAAACAGGAATATATGCTTATGTTACTTAACCAGCACTGACGGCCATCATTATAATATATGACATTATGGATGTAGTAAAAATGCTTTTCGGTAACCGCATCGGCAGTTATTCCTTGTTTATCAACGAAATCCAACAGGGGTGGGACGTGTATTGGTGCATACTTCAAGCCAAACAGTATCCGTCTTAGCCAGCAATCATAAAAAGCAGCACTTTTTTAAAATGATCAGTTTGGTGGTTGATCGGGAGGTATCGCCATGGCGAGCAGGGTTAGTTAAACCATAGGTTGCTGAATAAAATAAAAGCCCCGGCTAAAAAGCCAGGGCTGTATACTTAGTAACCTTTTAATTTTAGTAACGGTAGTGCTCCGGTTTAAACGGACCTGCTTTTGCAATGCCTAAGTAGTCGGCCTGTGAAGAGGTCAATTCGTCTAATACCACACCAATTTTAGCCAGGTGTAAACGGGCTACTTTTTCATCTAAAACTTTTGGTAATACATACACTTCATTTTTGTATTGTTCGCCTTTAGTCCACAATTCAATTTGCGCCAGTGTTTGGTTACTAAAAGAGTTGCTCATTACAAAACTTGGATGGCCAGTAGCACAACCTAAGTTTACCAAACGGCCTTCAGCTAAAACAATCACATCTTTACCATCGATAGTATACATATCTACCTGTGGTTTGATGGTATTTTTGGTATTGCCATAGTTGCTGTTCAACCATGCCATATCAATTTCAATATCAAAGTGACCAATATTACAAACGATGGCTTTATCTTTCATTACACGGAAATGCTGTTCGGTGATCAGGTCGCGACAACCTGATGCAGTAACAATGATATCAGCTTCTTTAACTGCGTCAATCATTTTCTTAACTTCAAAACCGTCCATTGCAGCCTGTAAAGCACAGATAGGATCAATTTCGGTAACGATTACACGACAACCTGCACCTTTTAATGAAGCAGCAGAACCTTTACCTACATCACCGTAAGAACCTACAACAGCTACTTTACCGGCCATCATTACATCAGTAGCACGACGGATAGAATCCACCAGACTTTCTTTACAACCGTATTTGTTATCGAATTTAGATTTAGTAACCGAATCGTTTACGTTGAATGCAGGCATTGGTAAAGTACCTTTGGCCATTCTTTCGTATAAACGGTGAACACCTGTAGTGGTTTCTTCACTTAAACCTTTGATATTAGCTACTAACTCAGGGTAAGTATCAAATACCATATTGGTTAAATCACCACCATCATCTAAAATCATATTTAAAGGACGGTCGGCACCACCAAAGAACAAAGTTTGTTCAATACACCAATCTGCTTCTTCCTGACTTTGACCTTTCCATGCAAATACACCAATACCTGCAGCAGCAATTGCAGCAGCAGCCTGATCTTGTGTACTAAAAATATTACAAGAGCTCCATTTAACTTCAGCACCCAATGCAGTTAATGTTTCAATTAAAACGGCAGTTTGAATGGTCATGTGCAAACAACCTGCAATTCTTGCGCCTTTTAATGGCTGGCTTGGTCCGTATTCTTCACGGATAGCCATTAAGCCCGGCATTTCTGCTTCGGCTAATCTAATTTCTTTGCGGCCCCATTCTGCAAGGCTCATATCTTTCACCTTGGAAGGAAGGCTGAAGTCGATGGCATTTTTTGACATATCTTATTTTTTTAGACCACAAAAGTACTGTAACAGGATATTATTCTTCATTTATGTGTAAATTT
>JBAXET010000264.1:0-3581 GCA_037140275.1 Ferruginibacter sp.
CGGTTTGGATTGAAGCCCAATAATAAGTGCCAACGTCATAACTTTTCTGCCAGGTTAAGCCGGCCACTTCGTCTTTTACCGTTAGTCCATCGCTGCTTTTGGTATAAGCAGGAGTTGTATGTGTAAACTGAGCATCCTGTCCGAAAAAGGCTTCTCCCAAAACCGGGGTGATACTGTTGCCGGTGGCACCCCAAATTCCGGTTTGACTAGTGCTTACAATTGGATAGCATCCAGCATAAGCCGCTGTTCGTGGAACGACTTGTAAATCTGCTAGATTTGATGAGACACTATTTTTTTTACATCCTGCTAAATTCATATTTAGAAAGACTACACCAACTATCAAAACTGATAATGATATTTTCTGATTCATTTTTGATTTCATTTTTATGCTTTTGATTGTTTTTAGATGAATTTAAAACTGCAACTTATACACCACATTAGGAAAAAAGCCCAGCTGATACGTTGTACTAATACTTTGACTCCGGTCATCATAGCTTTGTGAAAAAACATTTTTGTGATTGGTTATATTTTGTAAGTCCAGCGAAAAACTATGTGCTATTTTTCTTTTGCTGCTATTTAAAGTATAGCCTGCCTTAAGGTCCATTCTGTAATAGTTTTCATAATAGCTGGAATAGGCATTAGCTGAAAGCTGTTCGCGTCCAAGTGTGTTAGACGCTGTTAAATCAATAGGTGTATAAGCCCTTCCGCCTGCATTTGTAAATTTAAAATCGAGTGAAAATTTATTTCTCTTATCTGCACCTAATTTCCATTCCTTTCCTGCCAGCATATTAAAAACATAACGACCATTAAAAGCTGTATTTCTTTCTACGCCATCACTTGCAGTATATTTTGAACTGTATAACGATGAAGTAAATAAGCCATAAAACCCTTTGCTGAAAAACTTCTCAATGGTTAATTCAACTCCAAAGTTTTTTCCTGTGCCTTTGTTGGTAAGGCTATCCTGCAAATCTGTTTTAAAGGTAGAGCCTGTATTCAGCATGGAATAGCTGCCTGAAAATGTTGTAATGGGTACATTGTAAATGGACTGATAATATACTTCTGTTTTAATGCGCCAATCGCTGAATGGTTGAATATTATACCCTAAAACAATATGGTGACTTTTGGTAAAATCTAAATCTTTGTTATTATAAACAGTCTTGCCATTGGCATTTGTAGTTTGTAAAAAATAAACATTAATGGGTTGCATCTGAGAATGTAAACCATAACCAAAATTAAAACTGCTTCTGTTGTTTATGTTATATACAAGTCCAAGACGGGGTTCCACAGCTGTTGAATTATTCAGAAAAAATATTTGCGAATGAATACCTGCATTCATTGTAAGCTTTTCAGTTAAATTGTATTTAAAGTGTGCATAGGCCTGAGCTAAATTGGTATTGCTGTTATAGTCCCATACCTGTTTATAAGTCTGGTTGATATTGTCTTTAGTTTTATAAAATAAATCCAATCCAATTACTTCATCCTGTATGCCGGCTTTAAAAAAAAGTCTGGAGTTAATTTTTGAGTTATACGTACTGCTGAAAGTATAGCTTGTTTTAGCCACATTGTTTACCTCTTTTATATAATCTGTCACTGTTGGTCTGTCCGTTGCATATCCGGTTTGATCTGTAGCTGAATAGTTAATGCCAATGGTAGAACTAATGAAAGATTTTTTATTGATCTGTTTAAAATGGTTTAATCCAACAATGCCAATTTTGCTGGCGAAATCAACCTGATTGCCATTTCCATACAATGTGCTGGTGCTGCCTCCACTTATATTGATAGAACTTGTTGCCAGTATACCAAACATAGATAGCTTACCAAATTTACCGGTAGCGCCATTTACTTTAAACGATAAATCCTGATAAGAAGGGGTAGCGGTTGTGCCAATATCAACCCCTAATTTTTGTGCTACACCAGCTAACGCATACCGATAGCCTACTAAGTAAGAAGCATCAGTTTTTTTACTTAAAGGCCCTTCGGTAGTGGCTTCTAATCCTGTAATTACACCCACCTGTACAGTGGTTTCTCTTTTTTTATTATTGCCATTTCTAAATCCCAAATCAAAAACCCCTGCGGTGGCATTGCCATACTCAGCCGGAAAAGCCGAAGTAAAAAAATCTGAACTTTTAAGAAGATTGGTATTTAAAGCACTCACCGCACCACCGGTTGTTCCTACTGAAGCAAAATGATTAGGGTTAGTTACGTTCATACCGTCAATACGCCACAACACTCCAACGGGTGAATTACCACGAATTACAATATCATTTCTGCTGTCATCAGGTGTGCTTACACCTGCAAAATTGGCTGCCAAACGGGCTGGGTCGCTTCTGCCACCTGCATACCGATTTACTTCTTCCATTGAAAATGTTCTTGCACTTACTGTTGCCAGTTTATTGATGGTGCCGCCTTTAGTACTAGATTTAATGACAACTTCACTTAAACGGTTAAATGTTTCTTCCATAGCAATATCTAAAATGACTTCTTTTCCGGAAGTAACCACCACATTGGGGATTGTAATGCTTTTATATCCGGAATAAGATATTAGTATATCATATCTGTCCGGAGGTATATTGGTAATGCTGTATTTTCCAACAGAATCAGTTGTGGTGCCCTTTTGTAAAGAAGAAATTTGTATTGATGCGCCTGTTAAAGGAGTCTGAGAAAGTTTATCTGTAACAATACCCCGAATATTTTGAGTGTTATTTTGAGCGAAACAAAAACCAGAAAGCATAAACGAAAAGACAAAAAGAAACATTTTCATAGTTCAATACATTGATTTGCATGCAAGCTATCTAATGTATCAGTTGCTATCAGCCCTAAGTTAGTTGAGTTGTTGAATTAACAGGTTGAGTTGAAAAATTAAGCGGGTTGCGATACTGGTGTCTTCAAATTTATACACTATAAATACTTTATATAGCATCTAATTTCAATCCCCGTACTGACGGTATTTTCACATTACCGCATTTTCTTTTTTGATAGTCGATTACTGAAAACGCACAAATCAATAATATTAATTTGTGCGCTCTGCTCCTCATTTATTATTCAATTCTTCCCAGTATTCCGCCGCTCTTCTGGTATGAGGAATCACAATTGTTCCGCCAACAATATTGGCTACTGCAAATACTTCATACATTTCTTCCGTGCTTACATGCAGTTCATGCGATTTACCCAAATGATATTTAATGCAATCATCGCAGCGAAGTACCATGCTGGCCACCAGCCCCAATAGTTCTTTGGTTTTTACATCCAGTGCACCTTCGGCGTAAGTATTGGTATCTAAATTCCAAAGGCGTTTGATTACCAGATTGTCTTTACTCAATATCACGTCATTCATTCTGGTACGATAGTCATTAAATTCGGTAACAAGATTGCTCATATAATAAGTTTTAGTTGATGTGCAAAGATACAAATGCCCAATGGCTGTACAGGATGCCAAATAGAATTATTAAAGCTGGTTACAAAAAATTATATTTGAAAACCAAACTACCGAATATGAAATGTAAAACTGCTGCACTCGTATCTTTTTTTCTTTTATTGATTATCGCTGCTGATGCCCAGCCATATGATGCCACTTATTTCAA
>JBAXET010000265.1:0-3544 GCA_037140275.1 Ferruginibacter sp.
TATAATCATCTGCAGATTGAAAAATGCCATCCTGTATAAAACCAAAGAAGCTTGAGACAGGCATACCTACAATGCTGCGATTTAATGCAAAATGTGTGGGTGCATAAGCATTTCCGTCAATGTGCGCAGTAGGGTCACTACTGATATAATCCACATTGTTTTTATAAGTAGCTATGTTAAAATTCATATCATAACTAACCCTGCCCAAATTATTGCGGTAACCCAGCTCCAACTCAATACCTTTATTGGAGAAACGCATAATATTTTCATAAGGTGCCAATGCGTCACCGCGTAACCCTGTTACAGGCGGCACCGCCAGCAGATCTTTAGTTACCCTGTTAAACCAGCTAAAAGAAACGGAGAATTTATTCTGAAACATTGATACATCAAAACCAACATTAGTGGTTTTGTTGGTTTCCCAATGAATTTTAGGATTACCTAACTGGTATAAACCGGCGCCGGTAAATGCTGTGTTGTTGGTGCCATTTAAATCGTAGCTGCTGTAATTTACATAACCATTAGTGGTATACCTGTCTTCATAAAGATCTGCAGGAATAGCATTGTTGCCATTTTCGCCATATGCTGCCCTTAACTTAAGATCATTAAGCCATGCAAAACGTTTCATAAAATCTTCTTTGGTTACTCTCCACCCACCGCTATAAGAATAGAAGTTACCATAGCGACTTAAAGGGCCAAATTTTGAAGATCCGTCTCTTCTTGCAACAAAGCTGAGGAGGTATCTATCCATTAAGGTGTAATTAACATTACCAAAAACAGAAGTGGAGTTTTCGTACCCATTGCTTCCTACCATAGGCGCAACAGGATTAAAAGTGCCGTTGCTTACATTCAAATAACCCGGTGTGGTATATAATAAACTGGTAACTGTACCCTGATTACTTCTTGAAGCTGCTTTACTGGATTCATAAGCAGCAAAAGTGCTTATCCTGTGAATATTCAGGAATTTTATATCGTAAGAAACTTTGTTGGTCCATCTTAAATCTGTGCTATAACCACCACCTTCGGTATACTGATTATAAGTAGCAGAATAAACATTTTGCGGAAAAGTATCAATAAAGAAACGGAAACTGTAAGGATAAAGCTGTACACCAACCTTACTTTCAAAAATTAAATTTTTCATTGGCTCAATAGCTACATACGCCGAACCTATAACACCTGCATTATACCCTTTGCTGTTATCCCGCCCAGTGGTTTGGCCCAGTACAGGATTATTGCCACCAGCATGTAAAGCTTTAGTATCGGCAAAATCTTTTGGGCCGGAGTAGTTACCTGCAATATCATAAACAGGAATCAACGGGCTTCTTTGGTAAAGATCAGCTATCAATCCCTGCGGATTGTGATTACCGTTACTTACGCTGGCGCCCTGGGTATATGCCAACTGCATATTCTCACCTATCTTTAGCCAGTTAACGGGCTTAAACTCTGTATTAACCCTTATAGAATAACGGGTAAAATAAGTGCCCATCAATGTGCCTTCGTTGTTTAAATAGCCCATACCTAAAGAATAGCTGCTTTTATCTGTTGCACCACTTAGTGTTAGTTGATGATTATGACTAAAGCTTTGGTCGAGCAGAGCATTAAACCAGTCGGTACCATCTTTATTGGTTTTTAAAATGCGGTAAGAAGATAAATTGTACAACGCAGGATTCACAGCAGCGCTTCCTTCAGCAGCTACTAAAGCAGATAAGCCTTTTCTTTCGATTATATAATCAGGCAATACAGGCGTAACGCCGGAACCGTAAAACTGATTGCTTAATGCCATACTGGAATTTTTTAAGTATCCCCAGTATGCATTGGCGTATTGCTGCGGGCTAAGGCTTTTAGGATATTTTGTTGGTGTTTCAAAAGAGCCGTAAGTATTATATTCTAATTTTGGCGCCGTTCCTTTTTTCCCCATCTTGGTGGTAATTATTATTACGCCGTTACCACCCTGTGCGCCATACAATGCAGTGTTGGAAGGGTCTTTTAATACCGTGATAGTTTCTATATCATTGGGGTTAATCAAATTACTACCGCCTCTCATCTGCACACCATCAATTACATACAGCACATCGTTATTCCCATTGCTGCCAAAACCACGGATTCGAACAACTGAAGTTGATCCCGGGCCGCCTTGTGCATCCACACTTACGCCAGCCACACGGCCCTGTAATATAGAGCCTACATCTGTAACAGGTGTTTTTGCCACCACTTCTGATGATATGGTAGATACGGCGCCGGTAACATCTCTTTTATATTGCTTGGAGTAACCTGTTACTATTACAGCATCAAGATTGGTATCTGCTATTATAAGAGAAATGGATACCACCTGACCGTTTGTTACACTTACCTGTTGAGTAATAAAACCGGTATAGCTAATGATTAGTACCCCACTGCCCCCGCCAATATCCACTTTAAAATGCCCGTTATTATCAGAAGTGGTAACTAAATTGGCATTCGACTTTACTTTAATTGTTGCCCCAACCAATGGAATACCATTAGCATCAGTAATTACACCAGTTACAGTTGCTGAAGCCAAAGTGGTTGTCTGCTCTTCTGCTGCATGGATGGGGGTACTGCTGCTCGTATTGGTCTTTTCGCTTATAGGGAATAACAATATTTGGGTGCCAACTATCTTATAGCAGATGGATAATGGGGCAATAACTTCGCTAATGAATTCGCCCAGTCTTTTATCAATTGCGGCAAACGATATTTTTCTGTAAGCCTGAATACTATTGGAACTATATAAAAAATTAACCCCGGTTTGTTTTTGCACTATAGATAGCACTTTACTTATTTCAAGGTTGTCAGCGGAAATAGAAATCTTTTTATCCAGTATTTCCTGCCCCGTGGTTGTATTGGCATACAAGGAGCCATATAAAATAAAGGCCAGCGTTAGTTGTAGGAATGTTATTCTCATTGCAAGCAGTATTGTAGCAACAAGTTGCTTTTTTTTCATAATTTTAATAAGTTTTTGTTCGTTGATTGGAAAGATGATTCGGACAGAATTGCTTCTTAATAAGGGGCTTCAAATAGCTGGCAATGCTTCAAGTTGCCGGCTTTTTTTATACCCCGCAGAAATTAGGTTTAATACGTTATCATATTTTTTGCGGTTTAGTTAGTCAATAATATCAGTTGCAGCCTTTTCCTTTAATTAATATTTTAGTGCCTTTTACTTCGTAAGTTGCACCAACAGCCTGGCAAATAACATCTAGTTTGGTATACAATTCCTGCAAGTTTATATCTCCTGTAAAAAGACATTTATATAATGCTTCATTTTCTGCCACTATTTCTATCCCGTAGTTTTTTTCCAGTAGGGGTAATACTGTTTTAAGTGGAGTTTCAGCAAACGCCATATTTCCCGCTGTTACTTTTTGATTGGCTGAATCATTATAGATAACAGGTAATGGCCTGTCTACCAATGAAGACACAAACTGCCTTGCAGTTTCATCATAAATTACTTTTTGATTGGGTAAAAGAATAACACCATTATTTTTTGGCGAAGTGCGGCTCTTTTCCTGCGTGGTATTTTCATATACTTCCACCC
>JBAXET010000266.1:0-3500 GCA_037140275.1 Ferruginibacter sp.
AAAAATGCCTTCGTGTTTTTCGCCTTTATTGCGGGCTACTTTTTCAAAGTTGCGGATGCGGGCTGTTTTTACTTCTGTTTGGTCAATACAAACAGGTATAGTAACCACCGCAACTTTATCAATTTTAGGTTTCCAGAAATTATCAGTGATATTCACCTTTGCAAAATTTACAAAATCTATTTTAGCAGCAGGGGTTTGTGCCAGCAGTATAAATGGAGCTGCCAGTGCTGCGGCAATGATGCAGATTTTTTTCATAATGATTTGCCGGTTGTTTTATATGACTGAATATTTATGGTAAATTTTAATTTTATAATTGCTATTCAAAATTTCATTTTAAAATTTATAGGGTATATAACCTGCTTTAATTTCTGAAAGCTACATAATATTTGATAAAGATTTAAAGTAGCTGTGTAAATATAAACCACCATTTGTTTATTTATCCAAATAAACTAAAACTGCAACATGTAAAAAATGCAGGATAATTTAATTTTTATTTTTCTATACTAATTGTATAATTCAGCTTAATATTATCCGACGCAGTTCCTATTAATACTTCATATTCTCCCTGATAAATGGTATAGCCATTTTTATTCTCATCCCAGTATTCCAGATCTTTATCAGTTAGTTCAAAACTAACCGCTTTGCTGTTGCCTTTTTTTATTGCAACACGTCTAAAATTCTTTAATTGTTTTATAGGTTCGTTAGAAGTTTTGTGTTTTCTGCGCAGGTATAATTGTACCACTTCTTCGCCATCCATATTTCCGGTATTAGTTACATTAAAACTAAAACTGAATTTGCCCGCTGTTTTAACCACAGATAAATTGGCATATTCAAATTGAGTATAGCTCAACCCATAACCAAAGGCATGCAGGGCTTTGCCACTGAAATAGCGATATGTTCTTTCCTTCATAGAATAATCTTCAAAAGGAGGCAGGTCATTGGTAGATTGATAAAATGTAACCGGCAATCTGCCCGATGGATTGGTATTGCCAAACAAAATGTCTGCAGCGGCATTGCCTCCTTCTTCGCCAGGGTACCATGCTATAACAACGGCATCTGCAATTTCTTCCACTTCTTTTAATTCAATTGCAGAGCCGGTTGCCACTACTACTATCAATGGCTTTTTTGTTTTTGTTCTTAAGGCACGTAAATATTTTAATTGTGCATAGGGAAAACGAATATCTTTTTTATCACCCCCGGCTTCTGATAAATAGGCATCGCCGTTTTCTCCTTCTAATAATGGCGACAGGCCCATTACTGCCACTACTGCATCTGCATCATTCAGTTGCCAGTAAATATCCTGCATGGTAGTATCAGTTAAATTACAGCCCTGATTATAGCTGATAATTGTGGACGCACTTACTGCTCCGGTAATGCCTTCTAAAAAATTTACATGAGTAGAGGAAGTGCCATTATAATTGGCCACCAGCACATTACTTACTGCGGCATTTGGGCCGGTAACTAAAATATGATTGATATTTTTTGAAAGTGGTAATGCATGATTTTTATTGGAGAGCAATACCATTGACTGTGCAGCAATTTGTCTTGCTAATAAACGGTGTGCAGCATTATCAACTACGTTTTCGTCAAGTTTACTGTAGGGATTGGTGGCATCAAATAAGCCTAACTTAAATAGCGTAGCCAGATTTATTCTTAATGCGGCATCAATTTCTTTTTGTGTAATTAAATTTTTATTCAGTGCACCCTGTAATGCTTTTAATGTATTGCCGCATTCTACATTCACATTTGCTTTAATCGCCAGTGCTGCAGATTCTTCGTCTGTTGGTACAAATTTGTGGTAGCGGAAAATGTCATCCAGTGCCCAGCAATCTGTTACCACATATCCTTTAAAATGCCATTCATCTCTTAAAATATCTTTCAGCAATAACTGGCTGGTACAACAAGGTAAACTATCGGTGCGATTATACGCACACATTACACCGCCCACATTGGCTTCGGTAACCAAAGTTTTAAATGCGGGTAAGTAAGTATTTCTTAAATCATTATTGCTTACCATCGCATTAAACTCATGCCGTAATGGTTCGGGTCCGCTGTGTACCACAAAATGTTTGGCACAGGCAACAGTTTTAAAATAATTGGGATTAGTGCCTTGCATTCCTTTTACAAATGCAGTTCCAATTCTTCCTGTTAAATAAGGATCCTCGCCATAAGTTTCATGGCCACGTCCCCAGCGGGGATCACGAAATATATTGATGTTGGGGCTCCAGAAAGTAAGTCCTAAATATTGCGCCCGGTTATTATTTTTTACTGCAGTATTAAATTTTGCTCTGGCTTCATCACTGATGGCGTCGGCTGCTTTATTAATAAGGGAATCATTGAAAGTGGCGGCCATTGCAATGGCCTGTGGAAAAACAGTAGCCCTTCCTGCCCGGGCAACACCATGCAAAGCTTCATTCCACCAATTGTATTGGGGTATGCCTAATCTTGCCACCCCCGGACTATTATATAATAATAAACTGATCTTCTCTTCAGAGGTTAATCTTTGCATTAGATCTTCTACTCTTTTATCAGCAGCCAGCGCACTGTTTGAAAAAGGATATTTTTTTTGTGCGGTACTTTGTATTGTAACACCAATAAAAAATGTAATAAAAAAAAGAGATAATAATTTCATTAGATAAGGTTATAATTTTATAATCATTCCTTCTTCAGCTATTCCAAACCCTTTAGCAATTACACTATCTTTTTGTACAGATGCTGTTTTAAGCAATGGGTTGGTATGATTAAAATGGATAAATCTGATTTTAGATTTATCAGATGCCAGTAAATCACTAAATCTGTTCATACTTTCTGATACAAAGGGATGTGGCACTTCACGCATGTCTCTTCCTGCTAATTCACCATTTTGATAGAACGTGCCATCAATAAATGCGATATCCACTTTTTTTATTTCGTCAGTGATATTGCGGTTCCATTTTTCCCATTTATCAATATCAGGAATAAATAAAACTTTCTTTTGTGCCGTTGTAATGATATAGCCAACCGTCTCAGAAAATTCATCCCGGTGCGGAACATTAAATGGGGTTACTGTTATTTGATTATTGAGTCGTACACTGCTGTCGGCATGCATTTGTTGCAATGCAATATTTTTTAATGTTACTAACTGGCTCCAGGGGCCGTTGTGTACTAAAAAAGAATCCAAACGGGGCATGGCCCATACGGGGATGGATTTGGCGCCCATGGCTTCGCGGCCTAATTGCATCAGTCCGCTGTAATGACCAATATGGGCGTGGGTTATAAAAATACCATCGGGCGAATAATCATCTTTTATTTTAAGAAAAGATTGAATGCTGTACAGTTGCGCTGTGATATCAGGTGTAGCTTCAAACAACCAGTAATGGTTAGAACTTCTGTCAACCAATGCTAAGCAAGTAATATGTTTTTTAGCTTCTTTTCCATTGTAAAAATTGTTGCAACAAGTTTTATCGCAACCAATTTGCGGATACCCTGCATCCTGCGCAATACCCAATACCACCAAAAAT